>JACOUJ010000027.1 GCA_016177865.1 Candidatus Rokuibacteriota bacterium | reverse complement strand
CGGTCGAGGGCCTCACGGGCTCGCGGGGGAAGGCGAGCCAGGAGTGGGCCCACCGCGTCCTCGCGCCGGTTGAGGATGAGGGCCACGACGTTCCTTCCCTCCTCACCCAGAGCGGCCTCAAGCGCATCGGTTGGTTCTGACGGATTGGCCAACTTCCGCTCGGCGATAGCCCGAAGGAACCCTCGGTCCCGCTCGTTTTCGACGAACGCTACGAGAAGGGCCAGGAGTTTCCAGCGGTTGTACTCCTCCTGGCGCTGGACGTATCGCCTTCCACCGAATGTGTGGACGCCCGTGGTAATGTAAGCGATGACATGGCGGAGGTCAGCGTAGCCGCCGAAGCTTCCCACCAGCCGGACGTTCGGAAGGTCGCTCGCCGCCAGAAGCGCGGGCCCGGCGCCGAAGCTGAAGCCAGCGATTCCCACGTTGCTGGCTGTGCCACCGAGGTAGCGGAGGGCCGCCCTGATCTCATCCACCTCCTGCCCGCTGAGTCTGAGGGCCGCGAGCCCGTCGAATTCGGGGACCAAGACCAACTGCCCGTGCCGGGCAAGAAGTCGGGCGAGGCGCACGAGCTCAGCGTGGCTCCGTCCCGCTCGGGAGAGGCCATGGACCAAGAGGAGGGCGCCTCGCGGGCTGGCCGGGCGGTAGAGGTCGGCGTGAAGTGTTCGGCCGTTCGCAGGGATGACGATCTCTTCTCGAGCCGGCTCCTGGAACAAGTGCTCGAGCCAGACCTCGCTCGACGGAATGGCCAGGGCCAGTGAGAAGGCGATGGTCGGGGCGAAGCGCACCGCCAGGCCGAGGGCGGCAAGCCCAAGACCCAGCACGATTCCAATGAGATATCTTCGTTTCACCTCACGGCTACGGCAGACTACCGGGCAGTCTCATCTGCCCCGCGTCGCCAGCGCCGAATTCTAAGAGCGCGCGCCGGAGGCGCTCGTCGCCCAGAAGCTCGGTGCCGGCGCCGGTCCCGACGACCCTCCCTTCATCCAAGAGATAGGCGCGGTGGGCTAACCGGAGGAGGCGGCGGACATGCTGGCCGGCGGCGAAGATCGTGATCCCTTCGTCGGTGATTTCCTGCAGGGCCTGGCAGAAGCGGTCGGTGACGGTTCGCGCCAAGCCGAGGAACGGGTCATCCAAAAGCAGGAGGCGCGGGCGAGCCATGAGCCCTCGCGCCAATGCCAGCATCTGCTGCTCCCCCCCCGAAAGGATCTCCGCCCGGCTCCGGGCCCGGGTCTCGAGGAAGGGAAAGAGACGGAAGATGAGGCGAAGCGTCTGACCTTCCCGCGCCCGCGCCCGCGGCAAGTACGCCCCCAATTCCAGGTTCTCCCGAACCGTGAGCTCTCGAAAGAGCAGGCGCCCTTCCGGGATGCACGCGATCCCCAGAGCCGCGATCGCGTACGGCGGCAAGCCATCTATTCGGTCTCCCTGGAGGCGGATTGTTCCCCCGCGAGAGGGAAGAAGCCCGGTGAGTGTGCGAATGAGGGTCGTCTTGCCTGAGCCATTGGGTCCCACCAACGCGACAAACTCCCCTTCTCGAGCCTCGAGGGAGACTTCGCGGAGAATGAGCAGGTCGCCGTACCCTGCGCTCAACCGGTCCACCTGGAGGAGGGCGGTCATGTGTCGTTCTCTCCCAGGTAGGCCTCCGCCACCCGTCGCGAGGTGAGCACCACTTCCGGCGGTCCGTCAGCGATGAGAGAGCCTTGATCGAGCACGAGAATCCGGTCAGCCACCTGAGTGAGTGTCCGAAAGTCGTGTTCGATGGCCACAATGGTCAGTCCCCTGGCCCGAAGCTTTCCGTAAAGACTGATGACCTCCTCGCGCCCTCCGGGGGGAAGCCCGGCGGCCAGTTCGTCGAGAAGGAGGAGCGCCGGACGGGTCGCCAGCGCGAGGGCCAGCTCGAGCCGCTTCAGGTCGCCGAGACTGAGCGTAGACGCCAACGCGCCGGCCTTGTCAGGGAGCCCAACGATTTCAAGAAACCTTTCAGCCTCTCGCTGGGCGTGGATCCGGCTTGGAGAATGCGAAGCACCTCGAAAGAGCGCCCCCACCGCCACATTCTCCCGAACCGTCAGCGCGGGGAAGGGGCGAGGGATCTGATAGGTGCGGCCGAGTCCGAGTCGTGCAATGTGGTGAGGAGACCGCCCGGTGATCGTCTCCCCCTGGAAACGAATCGTCCCCTCGCTCGGCGTGAGGTGGCCAGAGATCAGATCGAACAGGGTCGTTTTTCCGGAGCCGTTAGGGCCAAGGAGGGCAACGAGCTCATTCGAGGTGATCGTGAAGGTGACGTTCTTGAGCGCGATGAGACCGCCGAAGCGCATGGTCAGGTTGCGCCCCTCGAGGATCGCCATCACGCCGTCCGCCGCCGAGTCATGAAGAGACCAACGAGCCCCCTGGGGAGGGCGAGGGCGACGGCGATGAGGGCGAGGGCGTAGGGAAGCTGGTGGAGGCGAGGGAGCAGTGGGTGGAGGACGAGTTGACTCGTGAGGTAGAGGACCAGCGCTCCGAGGGTGGGACCAAGGGGTGCGCGGATTCCCCCGAACGTGGCCATGATCAGCGGAAGGAGCGAGAAGGAGGGTCCGAAGACCAGATCCGGCTGGATGGAGCCCACGGTGTGCGCGTAGAGCGCCCCGCCAAGTCCGGTCAGCCCGCCGCTCAGGACGAAGGCGACGAGCTTCACCGGCGTGGGGGCAAGGCCGAGAGCTTGGGCTCGATCCTCGCGTTCACGAATCGCGGCGAACGCGAGGCCGAGGCGGCTCCGCTCGACCGCCCGAACCACGGCCAAGGCCGTCACGAGCAGCAGGAGGCTCAGATAATAGCCCTGAGCCCTCCCACCAGCAGAGTCCACCGGGGGGATGCCGATCAATCCCGCACCGCCGCCGGTGAGCGCATCCCAGTTGCGCGCGATGACGCGAAGGGCCTCGGCGTACGCAAGCGTCGCGAGCGCGAGGGAGGCGCTCCGAAGGCAATGGCTTGCGAGGCCGAGGGGAACGGCGGTCATACCGCCGATGAGTGCGCCGAGCGGGAGCGCAAGCTGAGGCGAAAGGTTGGTCTGGAGGGCCAGAAGCGAGGAGGCGTAGGCCCCCGCGCCAAAGAACGCGGCGTGGCCGAAGGAGATCTGGCCCGCGGTTTCGAGGAGGTTCCAGGCCGAAGCGACGGATGCCCAGAGGAAGGCGGTGCCGATGAGGTAGAGATAGTACGGGTGAAATCCAAGGACGGGGGGGAGGACAAGGGCGAAGAAGAGAAGTGCCGCCGTGGGGATCATTGGCTTCGGCCGGGGATGAGGCCGCGGGGACGCGCCAGCAGGGCGCCGAGGAGGAAGAGCGCGACCACCAGCTCGCGCCAGCGGGGAGCGGTTGATGCCACCGTGAGCGCTTCCGTGAGACCTAAGGCGAGGCCACCGAGGAGGAGTCCAGAGAGCCGCCCCATCCCGCCGAGAAGCACCAAGATAATCGCGAGAAGTGTCAGTTCCGTGCCCGCCGTGGGGTGCACATAGTGTACCGTGGCAAAAAGCAGTCCCGCCGCCCCCGCGAGCCCCCCCGCCATGAGGAAGGTGAGGGAGGTCATTCGGTCTACGTTGATCCCCATGAGGGCGGCGGCCTCACGATTGAGGCTCGTGGCGAGGATGGCCCGGCCAGGGCGCGTTCGGGTGAGAATGAGGTGGAGGCTGAATACCGCGGCCAAGGAGACCCCGGCGAGAAGAATGCGCCCCCAATTCACGTGCACGGGCCCGAGGGCCACACTCCGTTCGAGAACTGGGGCTACCAGGAGGCGATAGTCCGCCCTGAAGAGACCGAGCATCAGGGTCTGGAGGAGGAGCGAGAGGCCAAACGTGAGGACCAAGCTCTGAAGCTCCACCGGCTCCTGAAGGCCAGCGAGAAGGCGCGCCCAGAGAAGGCCGAAGGGAAGGAGGGCGATCGCTGAGATCGGGAGGAAGAGCAGGGGATCGAGCCCCGTCAGGGCCCAGAGGCCGTAGCCCACATAGGCGCCGAGGACCACAAACTCGCCGTGGGCCAGGTTGAGGGCCCGACTGATTCCGAGGATGAGGCCGAAGGAGGACGCGAGGAGGGCGTAGAAGCAGCCGTTGACCGCGCCGGCGACCAACGCCTGCGCGAACGTGGCGAGGGACATGCGCCTATGTTACATCACCGCGCGTCCACCGCCTCAACGGCTTCACGATTTCACGAAGCTGGCCCGGCCCGGGTGCCCCGCTCGCTTCAATGGCTGCGCCTAGTTCGCCGTAGCTGGCTCGGGCGTGGCTCCGCGCGACCCCCCATCCCCCTGAGGG
>JACOUJ010000012.1 GCA_016177865.1 Candidatus Rokuibacteriota bacterium | reverse complement strand
GATGAAAGTAACAATGCCTGGTATGCGGAAGCCTTCTACACGATCGGGAAAGATTCCCTGGGACCCTTAGGGCTTCCCCTCTTCATGGTCGTCCCAGTCGTCCGCGTCGACTGGTTCGAAAAGAACGACGGAAAGGATAAATATGCCGACCTCACACTGAACCTGGGCGTCTACCCCTGGCAGAACGTAAAGGTCTTCGTTGAATATTTGACCAGCCTGGACCGGCCCAGCGGCGTCAAGAGTGACTGGCGGTGGACGGTACAAGCTGCCGTCGCATTCTAAGGCAAGCGCGCGGTGGAGGGGCCCCTCTCAAAAGGGGTCCCTCCCTGCGTAAGACCGTTGTGCCCCTTCTCGTTCTTGTGACCCTCCTCTTATTCATCGCTCCACCTCACCGCCCCATTTCTGCCGAACCGCCCCCGGGGGAGGCGATTGTCGGACGAGTATGCACCCTGTGTCATACGCTGGAGCGCGTGGACACCCGGCGCCTGGATGCCAAGGGCTGGGAGGCTCTGGTCAACAAAATGACAGAGTTCGGAGCCCAGCTCTCTCAGGCCGAGAGGCGGGACGTGGTGGCCTACCTTGCAGCCACTCAAGGGCTTCAAGTCCTTAAGGCCTATGTGATCAATGAGGAGTCTCAGGACGTTTGGGTCATTGACGTGGCCACCAAAAGGGTCCTGGCCAAGATCCCGGTGGGAAAACTCCCTCACGGGATCAGCATCTCCCCGGACGGCAAGCGCCTCTACGTTACCAATATGGCGTCCGATGATGTCACGGTCATCGACATCACCACCAATTCCGTCATCATGACTATGGGGAGCGTCGGGCGAAATCCCCACGAGTCCGCCGTCAGCCCGGATGGCACCTTCCTCTACGTTACCAACCCAAGTAGCAATCTGGTGTCGGTCCACGACATGCGACGTCATAGTGTTGTGGCCGTCGTCCCCGTGGGCCGGGTCCCCCATGGGATTGCTCTCTCTGCGGATGGAACGCGTGCGTACGTGGCCAACATGGAGTCCAATGAGATCTCGGTGATCGACACCTCGACGAACCAAGTGATCGCCACCATCCCTACTCAGGCGGGGCCGCATCGGCTCGCGGCCACCCGGGATGGCAAGCGGCTATATGTCATCAACTCCACTTCCAACCAACTATCGGTTGTTGATCTGACGAAAAACCAGGTGGCCTTGAAGGTTCTCGTCGGCCACTCCCCGTACGATTTGGCCGTTGGAGCCGGAGACACCGTGGTCTGGGTCAGCAACGAGGGGTCCAATGATATCTGGGCGGTGGATGGTTCGACGGGCCAGATCCTCGCGGTCGTTCCCGTGGGAGGAGGGCCCCACGGCATCGCCATCACCCCGGATGGGAAAGAGCTGTGGGTGGTTAACATCAACGCGAATACGCTGTCAGTCGTAGACACGGCGTCCAGAAAGGTACTGGCAACGATCCCGGTCGGGAAGCGCCCCCACTTGGTCGTCATCACTCCTTAGGTGGGTTAAGTCAGGGGAGCCCAAGCGCGCCCCTTCGTCGCCACTTCCGCCAAAGTTGCGAGGAGCGTTTGAAGTATTCGTCTTACCAAAATGAGGTGATTGCGTTATGGAGTTTTCGCCTGAAGTGCAGTTCATAATAGATGATTATCTCGAGGTGGGTTGTCCTCCTGAGCCTAAAGGCTGCTCGCTGCGACAAGGAGGGAAGGTAAGGCCGGCCGAGATGAGCCACGCAAAGCCGTCCCCCCGCAAATCTCACGCCGAAGGAGTTCCGCCGGCACTTGTGAACGGAGCGCCTGGACGATCACGACGGGCCCGTAGCACCGGGGAGGAGGAACTATCCATGAGCATGTCAAGACGTGATTTCTTGAAGGGCGCCGGGACCGGCGCGGTTGTCGCCACTGCGGTCGGGGTCGACACGGCCCCGGTCGAGGGAGCCGCCCGGGAGCTGAAGACGAAGGGGGCGCGGGAGGTCCCCTCCCTTTGCTACTACTGCGCGGTGGGATGCGGAATCGTGGCCTCGGTGGCCGATGGCAAAGTGGTCGCGATCCAGGGCGACCCGGAACATCCGATCAACCGGGGAGCCCTCTGCTCCAAGGCGCAGGCGTACATCCAGGTCCTCGACCATCCCAAACGGCTCACCAAAGTTCTCTACCGCCCACCCGGTGCGACCGAGTGGCAGGAGAAGCCTCTCGACTGGGCCATGGACCAGATCGCCCAACGGATCAAAGCCACACGTGACGCCACCTTCAGAGAGACGGAGGACGGCGTGACGGTAAACCGCGCCGAGGGGATCGCCGCACTTGGCTCAGCGGTCATCACCAACGAGGAATGTTATCTCCTGGCGAAGGCGATGCGGGGGCTCGGCGTCGTCTGGCTCGAGCACCAGGCCCGAGTCTGACACTCCCCCACGGTGCCCGGGCTGGGCACAAGCTTCGGACGGGGGGCCATGACCAATCACTGGATCGACGTCAAGAACGCAGACGCGATCCTCATTATGGGGTCCAATGCCGCCGAGAACCACCCGATTGCCTTCAAGTGGGTGCTGGAGGCCAGAGAGCATGGCGCCGTCTTGATCAACGTGGACCCTCGCTTTTCGCGTACCTCGGCGCTGGCCGACCTTTACGCGCCCCTTCGGTCAGGGACGGACATTGTCTTCCTGGGAGGGATGATTAACTACATCCTCAGGAAGAATCTTTTCCACCGGGAGTACGTGGTCGAGTACACGAATGCCCCATTCGTTCTGGACCCGGCCTTCGACTTCAAGGATGGCTACTTTTCCGGCTGGGACCCTCAGAAGAAAGCTTACGACCGCGCTAGCTGGAAGTTTCAGACAGAGGCCGACGGGACCCCCCAACTGGACAAGAGCCTGAAGGACCCGAATACGGTGTTCCAGCGCCTGCGGCGTCATTTCGCGCGCTACACGCCAGAGATGGTCGAGGGTGTCTGCGGGACGCCGAAGGACGAGTTCGTCGCGGTCGCCGAAGCTTTCGCGAAGACCGGCGCCTCCGGAAAGGCCGGCACCATCATGTATGCCATGGGCTGGACACAGCATTCCAAGGCCACCCAGCTCATCCGGACGTCCGCCATCCTCCAGATGCTGCTCGGCAACATCGGCGTCGCCGGTGGGGGGGTGAACGCCTTGCGCGGCCTCTCCAATGTCCAGGGTTCCACGGACATGGCGTTGCTCTTCAATGTGCTTCCCGGTTATCTGGGAACACCCACAAAAAAGGATCACCCCACGCTCGCGGCGTATCTGGAAAAGGAAACCCCGAAGGCCGGCTACTGGGTGAACAAGCCGAAGTTCCTCGTGAGCCTCCTCAAGGCCTGGTACGGCGAGGCGGCCACCCGCGACAACGACTTCGGCTACCAGTACCTTCCGAAGAACTCGGCCAGCTACAGCTACCTGGATCTCTTCGAGGCCATGTACGCCGGCAAGATCAAGGGGTTCATCGTAACTGGCCAGAACCCGGCGGTTTCGGGGCCCAACTCCACCCTGGAACGGAAGGCGCTGGAGCGGCTCGAGTGGCTCGTGGTCCGCGACCTCTTTGAGACCGAGACGGCCGCGTTCTGGAAGGGTCCGGGCGTGGATCCCGCGAAGGTCTCGACCGAAGTTTTCCTGCTTCCCGCTTCCGCCCACGTGGAGCGAGAGGGGAGCTACACCAACTCGGGTCGGTGGCTCCAGTGGAAGTGGAAAGCAGTGGACCCGCCCGGGGATGCCCGCTCGGACGGTTGGTTTGTGAACCAACTGGCCCACAGGCTCAAGGCCCTCTACGCCGGTTCGAAGGCGCCAAAAGACCAGCCCATCCTGGCCCTGACCTGGGACTACGGCAAAGACGAGCCCGACCTCGAGAAGGTCTTGGCGGAGGTCAATGGCTACACCGTCGCGGACGGAAAGCCTGTGAAGAGCTTCGCGTTCCTCACCGACGATGGCTCCACCGCTTGCGGCAACTGGATCTACTCGGGTGTCTTCCCGGCGGAGGGACAGAACCGCGCCAAGTCGCGGAAGGCCGACCCGCCGGAGAGCCTCGGCATCAACGCGGGCTGGGGGTTCGCCTGGCCTGTGAATCGAAGAATCTTGTACAACCGTGCTTCAGCCGATCCCAAGGGCCAACCGTGGAACAGGGAGAAGGCGCTCATCCGGTGGGATCCTAACGCTGAGCTACCCGATGGGAAAAAAGGCAAATGGGTAGGCGTGGATGTCCCGGACTTCAGGCCCGACTTGGCCCCGGACGCCAAAGGGGGAGGGAACCCCTTTATCATGCTCGCCGACGGCAAGGGGGCTCTCTTCGCGCCACTCGTCGAGGGGCCGTTGCCCGAGCACTACGAGCCGGTCGAGTCGCCGGTGAAGAACCGGCTCTCGGGGGTGCAGTTCAACCCCTTGGCCGTCATCTACAAGGCCGACCTCGACAAGCTCGGTAATCCCAAGGAATTCCCGATTGTCGCCACGACGTACCGCCTGACCGAGCACCTGCACACCGGTTCCATCACCCGGAACCTGCCGTGGCTCGTGGAGATGATGCCGAATCTCTTCTGCGAGATGTCGCGGGAGCTGGCCGAGGAGAAGGGAATCAAGAATGGTGACGCCGTGGTCGTGAGGTCGGCCCGTGGAGAGATTCGGGCCATCGCCTACGTCACGGGTCGCTTCAAGCCCTTCAAGCTCGGCGATCGGGTCGTCCACGAGGTGGGGATCCCGTGGCACTGGGGGTTCATGGGCCTCGCCAAAGGGGACTCTGCCAACGTGCTGACCCCGCACGTCGGGGACGCCAACACCCGCATTCAGGAGTCCAAGGCCTTTCTGGTGGACGTCAGGAAGGCGTGACGGAGGCGGCCATGGCAAAAGCGATCTTGGTGGATACCTCGAAGTGTATCGGCTGCCGAGGCTGCCAGGTAGCCTGCAAGCAATGGCACGGGCTTGAGGCCGAGCCGACGGCGTTCAGGGGGAGCTATGAGAATCCGCCAGACCTCTCGGCGAGAACCTGGCGGAAGGTCAAGTTCATCGAAACCGCGAAGCAGGACGGCGCGACCCGCTGGCGCTTTCTCTCAGATGCCTGCAAGCACTGCACCGACGCTAGCTGTCTGGCGGTCTGCCCGACCGGCGCCCTCTTCCACCGGCCTTGGGGCGCGGTGGACCTGGATCAGGAGATCTGCAACGGGTGCCGTTACTGCGTGTCGGCCTGCCCGTTCGGGGTCATTACCTTCAATGAGAGGACCGGCCGCGTAGACAAGTGCATCCTGTGCCCGGACCGCGTGGAGGCGGGGCTCGCGCCCGCCTGCGTCACGACCTGTCCCACCGGCGCCCTCAGCTTTGGCGATCGTGACCAACTCCTGGGACGGGCCAAGGAGCGAGTCGTTCAGCTCAGGGCCAAAGGTGAAAAGGGTGCGGAGCTCTACGGCGAGCGTGAGCTTTCAGGGCTGCATGTGCTCTATGTCCTCCAGGAGCGGCCTCAGGTCTACGGCCTGCCTGAGAAGCCGAGGTTCGCGGCGGCCAGTGTCTTTCCCGGGTTTTTGATGAGCGCCGTCGCCTCGGTCGTGATGGGGGTGGTCGCCCTGGTGGCCTTCCGCGAGCGCGGCGGAAGGGGGGAGGAGTAGCCATGGGCAAGAACCCGGTGTGGAGTTGGTACATCATCTGGTACTTTTTCGTGGGAGGCGTGGCGGCCGGGGCTTACGTCACGGCGGCTTTCGCTGATTTCTTCGGCAGGAAGGAGGACCGGCAGCTCGCGAAGGTCGGCTTTGCGATCGCCTTCCCGCTGGTTTTGATCTGCTCCATTCTCCTGATTTTGGACCTTGGTGTCCCGGGTAGGGCGCTCAACATGTTTCGTCTCTTCAACTGGAGCTCTCCCATGTCTGTGGGCTCCTGGGTGTTGCTGGGCTTTGGTCTTGTGAGTCTCGTGTCGCTGATCCTGGTTCTGTGGGATAGACGGGGAGCTTGGCGGATCCGAAGGGTTCTTGCGATCCCCGGCGCGCTCTTTGGCCTTTTTATCGCGAGCTACACCGGGGTCCTGCTCGGCGCCACCAATCGGCCGATCTGGGCCGCGAACAACTGGATCGGCCCACTTTTTCTGGTCTCAGCGCTGTCCACGGGCGTGGCCGCTCTGGCCCTTTTCTCAGCACGCGCAAAACTTACCGGGTTCCGGCAGGTCCACTTGTTCGCCACCGGCTTCGAGGCCCTCCTCCTGGTCCTCTTCCTGCAAAGCCTGGGGGCCGGGGCCACGCTATTCCTAACCGGTTCCTTCGCCCCGCTCTTCTGGGGCGGCGTGGTGGCAGCGGGTTTGGCCATCCCATTTGGTTTTGCGTTCCTTCCACGCGGCCGGGCCGTGGAGGCCGTAGCGGCGATCCTGGTGCTGGCGGGGGGCCTTGCGCTTCGTTATCTGGTGGTGACCGGCGGTCAGACTTAGGGCCGTCGGGGCATATGCCGTCCCCGCGAAGTCGCCGGGTCCCCATCGACTTCGGATCCGTCGCCGTTCCGAGGGGCCGGGTCTATGTAATTCCGCCCCGCTGCAAGAAGTGGCTCTTTTGCGTCAACCTCTGCCCGAAGGACGTCCTCGAACCGGACGGTACGAATTTGAGTTCGAATGGGACGACCTCCCCCATATCTACTCCACCAATGGCCGGCTGCTCGGCCCGGAGGGGAGCCGAGGCGTCTTCACCCTTCCCACGCCTCGCCCGCCCCTGACCGCCCACAACACGGCACCTGAGCTGGACGAGATCGGGATTCTCTGGCGGATGGCGCGCGCCTCCTTCACGTTGACCCCGACGCCGGTTGGGATCTCAAGGCGGAGTTTACCCGCATCCACAAGGACGGGCAGCGCCCGATGGGGATGGCGTTCGGGAGCCCGGGGGGCAATTTCAGGGAGATCCTCGAGCCGATCAATCAGACCATCTACGACGTGAGGCTCTCCGCGAGCCTTGCGCGGGAGAAGTACCAGCTTCAGTTCGCTTACAACCTCTCCCTCTTCAAGAACGACTTCGACTCGGTCATCTCCGACAACCCGTGCTTCGGCCTGGCGGCCTGCGGCAGCAGTGCCACTGGTCCCGCGCGGGGACGGACCGCGCTGGCGCCCGACAACGTAGCGCAGACCGTGACCCTTTCCGGTGGGGTGAGCCTTCCGCTTCGGACACGCGTGAACGGATCACTTTCCTATAGCTGGCGCCTCCAGGACCAGAACTTCATCCCCCACACGATCAACCCGGCATTTACCGGCAACCCTGATCTCGCTCTCCCCCAGTCCGACCTCAAGGGAGATGTGAGGATCCTCCTCTTCAACGTTTCCGCCACGAGCCGCCCACTCCCACCTCTGACACTCACCGGCCGGTATCGGCTCTATGACTTCGACGACCGGAGCGACGAGATCGTCTTCCCCGCGCGCGTCCTCAACGATATAACCCTGGAAAATGAGCCCCGCCTGGCGAACCGCTTCCCCTATACAAAGCATAACGCGTCGTTGGACGGCCGCTGGCGGTTTTCCAGTCAGTTGGCCTC
>JACOUJ010000011.1 GCA_016177865.1 Candidatus Rokuibacteriota bacterium | reverse complement strand
GAGATCCTGCCGCGCGAGCTGAATCAGACTAGCCGAAGGTCTGGAATGTCCCGAAAATCTTCAGGATTCAGTGTCCAGAGAGCGGCACCATGCGAGAGGGCACACGCCGCGACGGCCAGATCGAGCTCCCTCCCTCGCGGACGCCGAACCGTTCGATAGAGGGTGGCCGCAAGCTCGGCCTCGCGCGCGCCAAATGGCATGGCGGAGGCTCGCGGGAAGAGGGCCTCCTGTGCCTCAATCTCTTCAGAGAGTCGCGGGCCGCGAAGCCATTCATAAAGCACGAGCGTGCTCAGGAGAATTCGTTCCCCTCGATCGATCCAGGCCCGCAAGCGTGCGGCCGACCGCTTCGGTCCAGTCAGTGCGTCGATGAGGGTCGAGGTGTCGAGGTGGATCACCGGGTCCGACGCCGCCGTCCTCCGCTGCGCCTTGCTCCTCGGATCTGGGCCAGCTCTCTTTCGACCTGCGCTACCGGCCGGGTGGGAATGGCGGGGACAACGCGGTCGAAGACTTCGAGGAAGTGGCGCCGCTCCTGTTCGCTGAGCCGCCCGATCCGGGCCGCGTACTCCCGGATCGCCTCGCGCACCACCCGACTCTGCGCCTTGGCGAGACGGGCTGCGGCCTTCCGGAGTTGCTCCACCGTCTCATCATCGAGGGTGAACGTCACCTTTACCATACTCATACCATACCACCATACTTGGAGTTGCGTCAAACCAGGGTCTGGTCAAGAAGCGCGGATGAACCGGGGAAGGAGGCTACAGGCGGGGACGGTACCGGGCCAGGAACCAGATCCGACTGAGGAGAAAGAGGGAGAAGAAGCCGGCGGTGATCAGGGCCTCGTAAAGGCCAAAGGGAAAGACGCGGTCGACGCCGACGGACGGAAAGACGAGGAGCATCCGCTCAAGGAAGATCGCGATCAGGGCGAGGGAGGTCACGAGGATCAAGGGCGCGTGACGCACAGGGGGTCGGCCGGTGAGGCGCTTGAGGAGATAGCTGAAGGGGATGAGCCACCCGATCGTGAAAATGACGAAGGCCAGAGTCCTCCACGGATCATTGAAGAAGCGCTGGATCACGAACTTGGTCTCGACCGGGATGTTTCCGTACCAGATCACCAGGTACTGGGACCAGAAGAAGTACATCCAGAGGATGCTGGTGGCGAAGACGAGCTTCGCCACGTCCTGGACCGCCGCAGGGGGGACCGTGGCGACACCGGTCCAATTCGAGATGACGGTCAAGATCGCCAGGAGACAGAAGCCGGTATAGAGGGTGCTCACCGTGAAGTAGCCGCCGAGAAGACCGCTGTACCATTGGGGGGCCAGCGACATGACAAGGTCAAACCCGAAGAGGGAGAGCATCACCACGAAGAGGAAGAGCGCGCCGGTCGCCAGGACGCGGCGGCGCCGCCCGTCGGCCTCTCGCTGAGCCTCACTCCCCTCCCCCTCTCGCAGGACCATCCCTGCGAACGTCCAGATCAGCCAGTAGAAGATCAGGATCCCCAAACCGATCCGGGCCGCCATGAACGGCACGTTGAGCCAGATGGCCTTTGCCGGAATGGGATCGGTCACCCAGGGGTAGAGGACAGCGCGACCCGCAAAGAGGACGACAAACAGAACAAAGGAAAATGGGAGAAATCCGATGGTGGTGACCGCAATCCGCTTGACGCTGGGTGACCACCGAGCCTCCATGAGCTCCATGATGCCCGCGATCGCCGGGCCCGTGACGGCGAGCCCCGACCAGAAGAGAAGATTGACGAGATAGATCCCCCAAGTCCGAACCGGCTGCTGGCCCACGCCAAAAAGAAATGCCCCGACCCCCAGGGCCACAACCGCGAGCAGTGCCAGGATTGGTCCGTTCATCGCCGGGCCAGGGTCCGGAGGAAGTTCACGACGTGCCACCGCTCCTCGGGCGAGAGCGCCTCCCCGTAGGCCGGCATGACCGCCCCGCCGGTCCCGATGACGTGCTGGATATACCCGTCGGTCCGTTGCGTCTGGATCGACGGGTGGCTGAGGTCAGGGGGCGGGATGAACCTGGGCGTCACCGGCCCGTCTCCTTTGCCAGCCGATCCGTGACACGGCGTGCAGTGGATCCCAAAGAGCTTCTGCCCGGTCGCGACGGACTCCGGCGTGGCCCGAACCGGGTTCGCGCGCTTCGTGGCCGCCTCGCGCTCCTCACGCGGCAGCCACAGCTCGCCCCCGCTTCGGGGGACGGTCCCAGTTGGCATCGCGAGGACCTGCTCCCCCGGCACCACCTTGACCGTCTGGGTCATGTTGTTCGTCCAGCGCAGCACGAGCGCGCCGCCCATCAGAGACACCGCGGCCCCGACGAGGAGGAGGACAAGCAGGAAGACCCACTTCATGCTCTCACCTCCTGGGCCCCGGTCTCCCGCAGCACCTGACGCGCGGTCTCGGCCATCGCGGCCGGACAGCGGACTTCGATCCCGAACCGGTCCACGGTGAAGCGGGGATCGTAATTGGAAGAGCGGCGGAGCTTGGGGAGCCGCCCCAGAAAGAGAAGCCCCAGAAGGGTGCAGAGCCCGCCGAAGAGAATCGTCAGCTCGAAGGCGATGATCACGAACGGCGGGATGGAGACGATCGGCTTGCCGCCCGTGACGAGGTTCCACTTGAGCGATGACCAGATCGTGAGGAAGAACCCCGTCGCGGTCCCGGTGAGCCCGCCGATCAGGGTGAAGAGGCGGACCCGGCTGACCGGCTTGCCATGATCCACTGCCTCCTCGATCTCGTCCACCGGGATCGGCGTATAGACGCTGAAATCCGAGAGGCCCCGGCCGCGCAGGGCATTGATTGCCCGCACCGTGGTGTCAACCTGCGAGAAGATGCCGAGGACCGTGGCCGCCTGAGCCATCAGTGGCCCTTTTCACTGACCGGGTGGGGG
>JACOUJ010000010.1 GCA_016177865.1 Candidatus Rokuibacteriota bacterium | reverse complement strand
CGGCGCGACCCCGGAGAACCCGGGGCCCATTCAATGCTCCCTGAGGAAGTCCTTGCCCTCTGCGAGGCTGGGGCACGCCTCGGAGTGAAGGAGGCCCTTTTCTCTCTCGGTGACCGGCCTGAGGCCCTCTTCCCCGAGCACCGGGCGTGGCTGGAGGCCCGTGGTCACCGCACGACCCTCGAGTACCTCCGGGCGGTGTGCGGGCAGGTGGTCAAGGAGACACCCCTGCTTCCCCACGCGAATCCCGGCATCATGGGCGCGCGAGATCTCCGGGCCCTCCGTGAGGTCAATGCGAGCCTGGGGCTCATGCTCGAGAATGTCTCGGAGCGTCTCTCATCTTCCGGCGGCCCTCACGACAACGCCCCGGATAAACTCCCGCGTCGTCGCCTTCGCACGATCCAAACTGCCGGCTCCCTGAGGATCCCCTTCACCACGGGGATCCTCATCGGAATCGGGGAGGCGCTCGAAGAGCGCGTGGACTCGCTTCTCGCGATCCGGGACCTTCACGAGCACTACGGCCATATCCAAGAAGTCATCATCCAGAACTTCCGGGCCAAGCCGACGATCCCCATGCGGGATCACCCGGAGCCGTCCTTTCAAGATCTCCAGACGACGATCGCGGTGGCGCGATTGCTCCTTGGCGGGGCGATGAACATCCAGGCCCCGCCGAATCTCTCCCCTGAGACCTATCCAGAGCTGATCCGCGCGGGACTGAACGACTGGGGCGGGATCTCGCCCCTCACGATTGATCACATCAATCCCGAAGCCCCCTGGCCGCTTCTCGTGGCGCTCAGAAACGCCACGGCCCGAATGGGCTATGAGCTTCGCGAGCGGCTGGCCATCTATCCCGAGTACATCGTGGGCCGCGAGGGCTATCTCGCCGAGGCAGTGCGGCCCAGGGTCGACGCCTATGTGGACGCGGACGGGCTAGTCCGCGCGGAGGAAGAGCGGTGGAGGCACTGGTAACCGGGATTGCCCCGGAGGTGCGAACGATTCTCGATCGGGCATTGGACGGCGCCGAGATGTCGCCAGACGAGGCGCTGGTCCTCTGCGGGACCCGGGGGCGGGAGTTGCAGGCGCTCGGCGCAGTCGCCGACGAGCTGCGCCGACGCCAATCCGGCGAGATTGTCACGTACGTCGTGAACCGGAACATCAACTTCACAAACGTCTGCATCAAACACTGCACGTTCTGCGCCTTCAGCCGGGACCACCGAGAGGAGGAGGGGTACCTCCTTCCCATCGACGAAGTGGTCAGGCGGGCGCGGGAGGCGTGGGAGCTGGGGGCGACCGAGGTCTGCATCCAGGCGGGCCTCCCGCCCAAGCTCGATGGCTGGTTCTACGTGGATTTGGTCCGCGCCCTGAAGAAGGAGTTGCCCGATCTTCACCTCCACGCGTTCTCACCGGAAGAGGTCCTCTATGGCGCCACTCGGGCCGGCGTCTCGATCCGGGAGTATCTCGAAGCGCTCAAGGCCGCGGGGCACGACACGCTCCCCGGCACCTCGGCGGAGATTCTGGACGACGACCTACGGGACCTCATCTCCAAGGGGCGCATCACCACGCGCCAGTGGATCGAGGTGATCACCACCGCCCACTCTCTCGGGATTCATACCACCGCCACGATCATGTATGGCCACGTCGAAACCTACGCCCACTGGGTCCGTCACATGGCGCTGCTCCGGGATATTCAGAAGGACACGGGGGGCTTCACCGAGTTTGTCCCGCTTTCCTTCATCCACCAGGAGGCCCCAATGTATCGGCGGAAGCTCATCCCCGGCGTGCGCCAGGGTGCCACCGGCGCGGAAGTCGTGAAGATGCACGCGCTGGCGCGGATGATGCTGGGGCCGACCTTCAGGAATATTCAATCCTCCTGGGTGAAGGAGGGGCCGAAGATGGCCCAGTACCTCCTGACGGCAGGGGCAAATGACCTGGGCGGGACGCTGATCAATGAAAGCATCTCCACCTCGGCCGGGGCCTCGTTCGGCCAGCTCGTCCCGCCGTCCGAGCTGAGGCGGATGATCCGCGATCTCGGCCGAATCCCCGCCGAGCGTGCCACCACCTATAAGCTGCTCAAGGTGTTCGAAGGTCTGGAGGAAGAGGTAAGCCCGCTGGACGAAATCGAGGACGCCGAGGCCCGCTTCGGCTCGTATCGGCGTCTCGCGGCATCCTCCCAGTTCCGCTATAGCCATCCTTTTGTCAGGGGGGGAGTCCCACCCACTCCCCCCCCTGGACCCCCCCACCCGGGTTGATCAATGCGTGAGCTTCGCTCCGCTCTTGACCCTTGGCGGCTAATCGCTGCGCATCCATGAAGTACACGGCTCTGGCTGGCGGGACCGGGGCCGCCAAGCTCCTGCGGGGCCTGTGTCAGGTCATCGATCCGTCGGACCTGACCGTCATCGTCAACACCGGGGACGACTGGATGGTCTGGGGGCTGTCCGTCTCACCGGACCTTGACACCGTGACCTACACTCTCGCGGGGCTGATTGACGAGACACAAGGGTGGGGCATCAGGGATGACACCTTTCGCTGCCTCGCCGTCATGGCCACTCTCGGACGGGAGACGTGGTTCAACCTCGGCGACAAGGATCTGGCGACCCACTTGTACCGCACGGACCGTCTGCGTGAGGGAAACACTCTCTCCCAGGTCACGGATGAAATCCGCCGCCGCGTCGGGATCCGAAGCCGAATCCTCCCCATGTCAGATCAACGGGTCGCCACGCAGGTCCTGACGCCCGACGGGTGGTTGGCCTTCCAGGAGTTCTTGGTCAGGGAGAAGGGGCGACTCGAGGTTCGAGATGTCGCCTACGAGCGAAGCGAGTCAGCCAGGCCGGCCCCCGGCGTGGTCGACGCAATCTCTCACGCCTCGGCCGTGATCGTTTGCCCCTCGAATCCGATCAGCTCGATCGGGCCGATTCTCGCAATCCGAGGAATTCAAGATTCTCTGGCCGCCACGCAGGCTCCAATTGTCGCCGTGAGCCCCATCGTGGGTGGCGCTCCGGTCAGCGGCCCCGCAGGGAAGATGATGCTGGCCAAAGGCCTCCCCGTCTCTCCGGTCGGGGTCGCTCAGGCCTATGAGAAATGGCTCGACATCTTGGTTCTGGACCGGCAGGATTCGGCACTGGCCTCTGAGGTGCAATCGCTGGGCATTCGAGCCGTGGTGGCAGATACGATCATGCGAGACCGCCAAACCGAAGTCTCGCTGGTCCGTGCGGTGCTGAAAGTCCTCCCGTGACGCTCGCAGTTGTGCCGGCAAAGGATCTCAATGGCGCCAAGGCGCGTCTCGCCGATCTCGTCACTCCTGACGAGAGGCGGATCCTCGCGTTAGCGATGCTCGAGGATGTTCTGGCCGCTCTCGTGGAGGTGCCGCGTCTGGATGGCATCCTGGTCGTCACGTGCCAAGCCGAGATCGCAGCCCTCGCCCGCGAGCTCAAGGCTGAGGTCCTTGAAGAGCCTGAGAATCGAGGACACACCGCCGCGGTCGCTTACGCCACTCAGGAAGTGCTCGCCCGTGGGGGGAGCGCGCTTCTGACGGTCCCGGGTGACCTCCCCGCAATCTCCCCGGGGGAAGTCGAGGCGATGCTCAACACCCTGGGCCCATCCCCGTCAGCAGTCCTGGTGCCTTCGCGCGATGGCCAGGGGACCAATGGTGTCCTGCTCGCGCCGCCCGATGCCCTCCCCCTCCGCTTTGGCGAACCGAGCTTCGAAAACCACCTCGCCTCGGCGCGACGCCTCAATCTCCCAACGACGGTCCTTCACCTGTCCGGGATCGGCCTCGACATTGACAGGCCGAACGACCTCCTGACCTTTCTGGCGACTCCTCGCGATACCCGCACCTATCGCGAGCTGACTGCCTGGGGCGTAGCGACCCGGCTCAAAGCAAACAAGCCCGCCTGATGGCCATCCAGCTCATCGCGATCAAAGGCCTTCCAGAGGTCGAGCCTGGAGCAGATCTCGCCGCGCTGATCTGCCAAGCCGCCAGGGCGCAAGCCACGCCCCTGGCCGACCGCGAGCTTCTCGTGGTGAGTCAAAAGATTGTCTCCAAGGCGGAGGGGCGACTCGTCGATCTCTCCACCGTGATCCCCTCCCCTTTTGCCCGTGAGATTGCCCTGGAGCAGAAGCGCGACCCGCGAGTTGTGGAGTTGATCCTCCGGGAGAGCCGTCGGATCGTCCGGATGGACAAGGGACTTCTCATCGTCGAAACCCACCACGGATTCGTCTGCGCCAACGCGGGGGTGGATCTGTCCAATGTGGGAGGGGGCGAGGTCGCGAGCCTGCTTCCAGAAGACCCGGATCTCTCGGCGCGGAAAATCCGCGAGGGAATCCGGGCGCGGGCCGGCGTGGAGGTTGGGATCATCATCAGCGACACGTTTGGCCGGGCGTGGCGGGAAGGGCTGGTCAACGTTGCGATCGGGGTGGCAGGATTCCGTCCGCTCCGAAGCTTTCTCGGGATGCGGGATCCGCAGGGATATCGCCTGCAGGCCACAGTCCAGGCGATCGCTGATGAGCTGGCCGCCGCCGCCGATCTCCTCTTCGGCAAGCTTGATCGAATCCCCGTGGCCATCGTCCGCGGCTTCCCCTACGAGCCGGGCGAAGGCTCGGTCCAGGAGTTGATCCGTCCCCCCGACCGCGATCTCTTCCGGTAGCAGGCTGATGAAAAGGGCCCATCTGCGGTGTTGGCTCGATCGCGCCTCCCTGCGACGTACAAACTCCGTACGCCTCAGTCGTCGCTCCTCGCCGCCTTGCATCTGGACCTTTTTGCTCAGCCTGCCAAACTCTGACGGAACTCCGTTAGAGAGTGCCATCTCGTGATCATTGCGATCCTCGGGGGGACGGGGAAGGAAGGGGGCGGGCTGGCGATGCGCTGGGCCCAGGCCGGTCACACGATCCTGATCGGGTCCCGTGACGCCGAGCGCGCCGGTCAGCGCGCGGCGGAACTTTCGAGGCAGGTCAACGGCGCGATCGAGGGGCTCAGCAATCTGGAAGCGGCTCGCCGCGGCGAGCTGGTCGTCATCACCGTCCCGTTTGCCGGTCATCGCACCCTGCTCGAAGAGGTCAGGCCCGCGCTTCAGGGGAAGATCGTCGTGGACACGGTCGTCCCCGTGGATTTGAAGGCCCCGCATCCCTACGATCCCCCCGCCGAAGGGTCAGCCGCAGAGAGGAGGCCCAGTCGGTTCTGGGGCCAAGGGCAAGAGTGGTCGCGGCGCTTCACCACATCGCCGCCGATGAGCTTTCCGCTCTGGGTCACGTCATTTCGGGAGACGGTCTCTTTTGCGGCGACGACGCGGCCGCCAAGGCGGTGGTCGCGGCACTGATCAGCGCAATAGGAGCACGCCCGGTAGACGTGGGGCCGCTCAAGCACGCCCCCCTCATCGAGGGGATCACTCCCCTTCTCATCGAGATCAACAAGCGCTATAAGGTCAAAGCCTCGGGCATCCGCATCACCGGCATCTGACTGCGCCATTCGTGGGCCGACAAGGGAGGGAATTGGTAGGGTGAAGTGGGATTTCTTTAGACAACTTG
>JACOUJ010000009.1 GCA_016177865.1 Candidatus Rokuibacteriota bacterium | reverse complement strand
CTTACCCATCCGGGAGGAGAATTACCGAAAGGCGGTCGAGCAGGGGGGTATTGCGGTTGAGAGAAATCTTGCGGCGTTCCAGCTTGGCTATGATCACGTCAATTCGGGGCGGGGCGAGGAGCGCCCGGAGCCTAGGCCAGAGCCTGGGCCAGAACATGGGCCAGAAGATGGGATGGAAGGCTGGGAGGCGTTTGCCGAGGCGCGGGCTATCGGGTTAGGACGGCGAGGGGCAACGTTCCGGCAGGTCATCGGCCAAGTCGAGCGGGAGTTTGCCCCAACGCTCTGGGAGCTCCTGGGTGAAGGGGTCGCCCGTCTGATCGACTATCAGTCGGCGCGGTTATCGGCTGGCCCGGCGCTTTGCGCGTCATCTCGCGGTCTGGATGAGCTACGAGGACGCGGTTCGTGTGACGGAGCTCAAGACCCGGCCGGAGCGCTTTGCGCGGATCCGCACGGAGATGAGGATGACAGACGGCCAGGTTCTCAGGGTCACCGATTTCCTCAAGCCCGACATTGACGAGATCTACGGAGTCCTTCCCCACGCGCTCGTTGGCCGTTTCGCCCGCTGGGCGGAGCGCCGGTGGCCCGGTGAGAAGAGACCCGCCTTCGCCCAGAAGGTCAGGACGACGCGCTTTGCAGGCTTTCTTCGTGGCTCCTTACCCGTCTTCGGCCACTCCGCCCCATCTCAGAACGCTACCGGCGGGAGCACATGGCGATTGCCATTTACCGGACCTGGGTCGAACGCGTCGCGCGGGTGGATTACGCCCTAGGCGCGGAAGTGGCAGAGGCCGCCACCATGGTGAAGGGCTATGGGGCCGTGCGCCGTCGCGGTCTCGCGGCCTTCCATCGATATCTTGAGGAGATCGTTGCCCCGCTCCTCGCTCAGGCTGACCGGAGCTTGACTTTACGCCTCCTCGCCGAGGCGCGGCAGAGGATCCTGGCCGCCCCGGAGGGAATTGACTCGGCGGTCACCCTGGTTCGGGAGGCTCCGGCTCCGACCCCAAACACTCCCGGGAATCGCTGAGCCGCTGAGTCATGCGGGATCAGATCGTCATCAGCGGCGTCAGCAAAACCTTTCAGACTGCCTCCGGCCCCGTCCCCGCCCTCGCCGAAATCAACCTGACCGTCAGGAGACGGGAGTTCCTCACTCTCCTGGGCCCTTCGGGATGCGGCAAATCTACTCTGCTTGGAATCATCGGAGGGATGGTCACGCCCGACGGCGGCGTTGTTGAGATTGACGGGATGAAGCTCGACCGCCCTGACCCCAAGAAGGTGGCCCTGGTCTTCCAGGACCCGGGTCTCTTCCCCTGGCGGAGCGCGCTCGAAAACGTCGAGTTCGGTCTGGAGCTCCAAGGCGTCCCTAAGACAGAGAGGCGGCGGGCCGCCCAGCGTCTTCTCGAACCTGTGGGACTCAAGGGGTTTGAGGCCAAGTACCCCCGGGAGCTCTCCGGCGGGATGAAGCAGCGGGTGGCGATCGCCCGGGCCCTGGCCCTGCAAAGTCCAATCCTCCTGATGGACGAGCCGTTCGGCGCATTGGACGAGCAGACACGCCTCCTGATGGGGGAGTGGCTGCTCAAGATCTGGGCGACGACCAAGACCACGGTGGTGTTCGTGACCCATTCGCTCCAAGAGGCCATCGTGCTCTCCTCCAGAATCGTTGTGATGACTGCCCGGCCGGGCAGGATCAAGGCCCTCTTCGAAGTCGAGCTTCCGTACCCGCGGGATCTCACAGCCAAGGAAGCAACGGAGCTCCGGGCCCAACTCTGGGGATTCATTCGCGAAGAGTCGCTCCAGGCCATGGAGGGCAGGGTTTGAAGATCTTTTTCTGGCGTGGCGTGATTCTCGTGGGCCTTTTCGGGGCTTGGGAAATCCTCGCCCGCCAGCTCAACCCGGTCCTGTATGTTCCGCCCTCAGCAGCCTGGCCTGCGGTTCTTCGCATCGCGCGGCTGGAGGCGTTTCCCGAGTTCCCCACGCACGTGGTGGTGACGCTCTGGGAGATCCTCGTGGCGTTTGCCCTCGCCATCGTGACGGGCCTCGGTCTCGGTTTTGTCCTCGGTCTGCGCCGCTTCCTCGGAGAGGTCTATGAGCCGATCCTCTCTTCTCTCTACGCGATCCCGAGCGTGGTCTGGTACCCCTCGCTTATGCTCTTCTTCGGCCTGGGTCCGGCTTCGAAGATGGCGTTCGGGTTTCTCCTCGGTTTTTTTCCGATTGTGCTCGCCGTTCTGGCCGGGATCAGGCAGGTAGACCCGCATTTGATCACTGTGGCGCGCTCGATGGGGGCACGGCCGTTCCCCCTCTTCTGGAAGGTCGTGCTGCCAGCGATGATCGCCACCCTTCTGGCCGGCGTTCGGGCCGGCCTCGCCCTGAGTGTAGTGGGTGTGATTGTCGGGGAGATCCTTGGCTCCAGGGAAGGACTGGGATCCCTCGTCAATTATGCGTATGGCCTTTTCCGAACGCCGGACTACGTGGCGCTGGTGTTTGCAATCGCAATCATGGTGTTCGCAATCGACGGCGCGGCGGGTATGATCGAGGCGCGGGCACGACGATGGAGCGGATAAGACTCTGGCTCTGGCGGATTGGAAGTCTTGCCGTTCTGACAACGGCCTGGGAGGGAGTTGTTCGCTTCGGCGGGGTGGACCCTCTTTTCATTCCGCCGCCCTCGGCGGTTGCCAGGGCGCTTGGGGGCATGCTGGACGTCGGCGTCGCGCGGCTCGGCGACACCTTTCTGAAGACCGTGGTGGCCTACGTGTTCTCGGCTTTTGCCGGGGTGAGTCTCGGGTTGATCATCGGCTCTTTCAGGAGCCTCTATCAGGTCTTCAACCCATTTCTTGTCGTCTTCTATAGCCTGCCCAAGATCCTGGTTCTCCCCTGGATCGTCCTGATCTTCGGGATCGGCGCCACCCCGGCCTTGATTTATGCCACGCTCCACGGACTCTTTCCTATTACTCTT
>JACOUJ010000008.1 GCA_016177865.1 Candidatus Rokuibacteriota bacterium | reverse complement strand
GGTCGTGGAGGATATCGTCCTCTGGGCCGAACGGCATGGAAGCGAGCTAACGTTGATCACGCCGGATCCGCTCACGGAAGCCAAGCTCCGCCAGCTCGTGGAACGCCTCGGGGAACTGGCGATCTCCAGCTACTCGTTGAACGATTTCCAGCAGGCCCTGGCGGGCCTCGAGAATCGGGAGCGGGAGACCGTGGGGCTCGGCGTCGTTCGCTCTCTCGACTTCGCCAAGCAGATCATGGTGATCGAGACCCCGGTCTCCGAGGGAGACATCGCGTCCGTCCAGGTTGGCCGCCACAAGCTCCCCCCCGCATAACTCATTGAGATCCCTGAGCGCAGCATTCGCGGGAGCGACGGGGTCCCCACCGTGAGGGAGCGGGATGGGGGGGACCGAGCGGACTGGAGCTCCCGAAGGGAGCGTAGGGAGATATTGGGGGTGCCCCGCCCGCGAACCACGGAAGGGTCGCCGCGGGAGCGGTGCGGAGCGAGGGGGATCCCCAGCCTCGCCTCACAGAAAGCGAGCGGGGGACCCCCTGGGCGGGGGCCAGGAAGGGGATCCTATCGATGGTGAAAATCCTGACGCTTGCTGAAGCGATCGGGCGATTCGTCCCTGATGGCGCGTCCGTCGTCATGGGGACGGCGCTCGAGTGCCTGGTCCCCTTTGCCGCGGGGCATGAGATCATTCGTAAGGGAAAACGAGATCTCACCCTCATCGGGCCGATCTCAGATATCCTCTTTGATCAGCTCATCGGGGCCGGTTGCGTCCGCAAGGTGATCGCCGCCTGGGTGGGGAACGTCGCGCATGGCTCCGGGTACAACTTCCGCCGCGCCCTGGAAGAGGGGAGTCCTCACCCGCTTGAGGTGGAGGACCATTCCAACTTCTCCATCGCCCTGGCTCTGGAGGCCGCGGCCTTTGGCGTCCCGTATCTTCCGACCAAGACCCTTCTTGGCTCCGACATCATGACGCGGAATCCGGCGTTCAAAGTTGAGCCCTGCCCGTTTACCGGTGAGCTGTTGGTCCTGGTCCCGGCCCTCGAGCCTGACGTCGCGCTTCTCCAGGTCCAGCGAGCCGATCCCGAGGGGGGAAGCCATCTCTGGGGCCCCACCGGAGTCACCGGGGCCGCGGCGCGCGCCGCCAAACACGTGGTCCTTCTGGCCGAGGAGATCGTGGCGCCGGATGTGATTCGCAGTGACCCGAATCGAACGCTCGTGCCACCCTTCCGGGTCGATGCGGTGGTTCATTGCCCTCGAGGCGGTCACCCCTCGCCCGTCCAGGGGTGTTACAACCGGGACCACGCGGCCTACACCGAGTACCATCAGCGCTCCGCCACCCGCGAGGCGTTCCTCGACTGGCTCAAGGAGTGGGTCCTGGAAGTGGGCGACCATTCGGGGTACTTGGCCCGCCTTGGTGAGGCGCGCCTCGCTGAACTCAGCGTCAAGACGTCGCGATTGGCCGCGCCGGTTGACTATGGTTTCTAGCGACTATACCCCCGCCGAGTTGATGGTGGCGGCAGCGGCCAGGGAGATCCGGGAGGGCGAGGTCGTCTTCGTCGGGATGCGGCTCCCCCTTCTCGCCTTCCTTCTGGCCAAGGCCACCCACGCGCCTCGCGCCGTGGGCCTCTTTGAGAACGGCGTTCTTCGGGATCGCCCCGCCTCCGAGTTCCTCGTGACCATGTCCGACGGCCCCAACGTCACCGACGCCCTCTGGTGCACCGAGATGTGCGAGATCATGGCGTTGCTTCAGCGGGGGAGCGTGGACCTCGGATTCATCGGCGGGGCGCAAGTGGATCGCTTCGGCAACCTGAACACGAGCTATATCGCTCGGACCCCGGGGGACCTCAGCCGGGGCTTTACGCGCCTCCCCGGCTCGGGCGGAGCATGCGACATCGCCTCCCTGGCGAAGCGCCACGTCCTCATCATGACCCACGAGCGCCGGCGCTTCGTTCCGCGCGTGGATTACATTACGTCTCCTGGTTATGGCGACGGCTCTGGCTGGCGGAACCGCGTGGGCCTTCCCCGCGGCGGCCCGTCCGCCGTCATCACGACGCTCGGGCTCTTTCGCTTCGATCCCGACAGCCAAGAAATCTTCCTCGCGTCAACACATCCGGGAATCACCATCCAAGCGGTGAAAACCGAAACCGGTTGGCCGCTCCGCGTTGCGCCGAGCGTTACGGTGACGCCGCCCCCGACCCCTGAAGATCTGCGCCTCATCCGCTCGTATGATCCCCAAGGATTCTGGACCCGAGGGAAAGAGTAATCTCTCCGTGACCTTCAGGAAAAATTCACCCTTGACCTTTGATCCATTGGTTTAGTATTTTCTAACCGCCCTTTGCCATTCATTAACCTCTCCCCGACGAGGCGCCGATGGCTGTTCTCCTGACCTTGCATGTGTGTGGAGGAGCCTCACCAAGTTGAGCGCTGCCGAGGCGGACCAGCGACCCTGCCAGAAGCAAGAGCCAAAGCAAAAAGGAGGGCGAGAAATGAGCGTCCTAGTGTCTTTCGTCGCGTGGCTGCTGACCATCATGCTCCCGGTGGCGGCCCTGGCCCAGGCACGGCCGCCCATCAAGGTCGGGCTGCTCCTCCCCTACACCGGCCCCCTCACTGTGCAGGGGACGGACACGACTCGGGGTTTCGAGCTTTATCTCGCAAAGATCGGGGCCAAGGCGGCAGGGCGCGAGATCCAGCTCATCAAGGAGGACACCGAGGCCAAGCCCGATATCGCCCTCACCAAGGTGAAAAAGCTCGTTGAGCGTGACCGCGTGGATTTCGTCGTGGGCCCCGTCAACAGCGCCGCGGCCCTGGCGATCCGTGGCTACATCCACGAGCAGGGGGTCCCCCTGATCGTCCCGGTCGCCTTCACCCGTGACCTGACCGCGCCCGAGCGGGCCTCCCCCTCCATCTTCCGCGTGATCGAGACGAGTGATCAGGGCAACTACCCCATGGGCGGGTGGGTGATCAAGAACACCAAATATCGCAAGCTCATCGTGATGGCCCTCGACTTCGTCGCCGGACATCACGGGTCTGAGGCGTTCATGGCCGGCTTCCGCGAGGCCGGGGGAGAGATCGTCAAGGAGATCTACGGCCCGTTGAACACCCCCGATTGGAGCCCTTTTCTAAGCCAGGCGGGGGCGCTCAAGGCGGACGCGATCTGGGGGTGGATTGGGGGGGCCGACGCCATCCGGTTCGTGAAGCAGTACAAGGAGTTCGGACTGAGCGAAAAGTTCCCCCTCCTCGGGTACAACACGCTCGTGGACGACCCGATCCTCCCGGCGATCGGCGACCCGGCTCTCGGGATCGTCTCGGTCGGGCATTACAGCGCTGCCATCGACACCCCAGACAACAAGGCGTTCGTCCGGGAGTACGAGCAACGCCACAACATCTGGCCGTCTCGCTACAGCGAGTCGGGCTACACGGTGGCCCAGCTTATCGCCGCGGCCGTCGAGGCGTTGAAGGGTGAGCTGGGCGACAAAGCCAAGGTGCGCGAGGCCCTCAAGCGCGCCATCACCGAGATCAAGGCGCCCCGAGGGCCGATCCGGTTCGACCAGTACAACCAGGTGATCACGCCCATCTACGT
>JACOUJ010000082.1 GCA_016177865.1 Candidatus Rokuibacteriota bacterium | reverse complement strand
ACAGAAAGCGAGCGGAGCTCCGGGGCAGGGTAGCGTAGAGAGCGTGTGGGATGACTGATACCAAGACGTGGCTGGAGTGGTCGGCTCAATACTTGATGAATACGTATGCCCGCAATCCCCTCGTCCTGGTGCGGGGCGAAGGGACCCGTGTCTGGGATTCGGACGGCAAGGAATATTTGGACTTCGTGGGCGGGATCGCCGTGGACGCCCTGGGCCACTCGCACCCCAAGGTCGTCGCGGCGATCACGGAGCAGGCCGGGCGCCTGATCCAGGTCTCGAACCTCTATCATATCGCGCCCCAGATCGAGCTGGCCAAGCTCCTGACGGAACACTCCTTTGCCGATAAGGTCTTCTTCTGCACCTCCGGGGCTGAGGCGAACGAAGGGGCCATCAAGCTGGCGCGCCGTTACGGCAAGGAGCGCTTCGCCACGGACCGCTACGAGATCATTACCATGCGAGGCGGCTTCCACGGCCGGACCCTCGCCGCCCTCGCCGCCACCGCCCAGGAGAAACACCACCACGGCTTTGAGCCGCTTCCCATCGGCTTCAAGTATGTCGCGTTCGGGGACCTCCGAGCGGTGGAGCAGGCCGTGGATAACCGCACATGTGCCATTCTCGTGGAGCCGGTCCAGGGCGAGGGCGGGGTGAATGTCCCGGGTGATGAATATCTCCCGGGTCTCCGAAAGCTCTGCGATGAAACCGGGGCCCTCTTGATCCTGGACGAGATCCAGTCGGGGATGGGGCGCACCGGAAGGCTCTGGGCGTATCAACATTGGGGGGCGGAGCCGGACGTGATGACCGTGGCCAAGGCGCTGGGCGGCGGCGTCCCCATCGGCGCGATTCTGGCCAAGGAGTTTGTAGCGAAGCACTTGACCCCGGGTTCTCATGGGAGCACCTTCGGGGGGAACTCTTTGGCCACCGCGACAGCCCTGGCAGTCCTCACCACCATGCTGGAAGAGAATCTTCCGGCCCGGGCGGAGCGAATGGGACGCCGATTGAAGGAGCGCCTGACGGCGCTCAAGCAAAAATATCCCGCCATCAAGACGGTTCGGGGCCTCGGCCTCCTCATCGGGATGGAGTTGGATCGCCCGGTGAAGGAGATCGTGGCCGGCTGCCAGGCGGACGGACTCTTGATCCTCACGGCCGGCGACAACGTGCTGCGCTTCGTCCCGCCCCTCATCGTGGATGACGTGGAACTGGATCGGGCCGTCGAGATCCTCGACACCGTCCTCGGGCGGTCCCTCCCATGACTCACTTCCTTTCGATCCTCGATCTCACCCGCGGCGACGTCGAGGAAATCTTCGCCGCCGCGGCGAGGCTCAAGACCCAGCAGAAGCGGGGAGAACCTCACCACTTGCTCCAGGGGCGGACTCTCGCCATGATCTTCGAGAAGCCGTCGCTCAGGACGCGGGTGAGCTTTGAGGTGGGGATGTTCCAGCTTGGGGGGCACACCATCCACTTGGCCCCGGAGACAGTTCAGCTCGGAGTGCGGGAATCGGTCTCGGACGTGGCGCGAAATCTGGGTCGGTGGGTGGACGGGATCATGGCCCGGGTCTTCCACCAAGCCACAGTGGAGGCGTTGGCGCGGGCCTCCGGGGTTCCAGTGATCAATGGCCTCTCTGATCGTGAGCATCCGTGCCAGGCCCTGGCCGACGTCTTCACCCTTTCGGAGCATGGTTTTGACCCCAAGAAGACGCGCCTTGCCTTCGTCGGAGACGGAAACAACGTCTGCCACTCCCTCGTGCTCCTGGCCGGGCTCCTCGGGATGACCATCGTGGTCTCCTCACCGAATGGGTTTGAGCCGGACCTGGACGTGGTTCAAAGGGCGCGGGCTCTCGGCGCCTCCGTGGAGCTCGTCCATGTGCCGGTGGAGGCCGTCCGCGGCGCTGACGCCATTTACACAGACGTCTGGACCAGCATGGGGCAGGAGGCAGAGCGTGAGAAGCGCGTTCGAGCCTTCCAGGGTTACCAGGTGAATCGGGCCCTTGTGGCCCACGCCAAGCCCGGGGCGCGCGTGATGCACTGCCTCCCGGCCCACCGGGGCGAGGAGATTACCGACGATGTCCTGGACGGGCCTCAATCCCTGGCCCTCGCCCAGGCCGAGAACCGCCTGCATGTCCAGAAGGCCGTCCTGGTTCGCCTGTTGGGTCGCCATGTTTGACCGGATCTTCTTCGAGCGCTACTTCCTCGATCAGGTGCGGCAGTTCGCCAAACAGCGCCAGGCTTCGACCCCGCTCGTCGAGTTCCTCCTGGATGACGGAACACGGCTCTTCGTCACGTCTGTCTCCCAGACGACGGAAAATTGGCTCGCCATCACCGGCCACAGTGAAAACGGGGAGGAGCGCTTCATCCTCTGCCCGTATTTCAGCATCCGACGAATCACGTTCTCCGCGCCCTCGAAGTCAGCGAAGTCCACGCCCCCTGGATTCAAGCTTCCCGACGGGGCGTGAGGACGGGTGATGTCCTCTCCCAGGAAGGTTATCCTCGCGTATTCCGGCGGACTCGACACCTCGGTCATCCTCCGGTGGCTCATCGAAACCTACGGCTGCGAGGTGGTGGCCTTCACGGCGGATCTCGGGCAGGGGGAGGAGCTGATTCCTGTCCGGGAAAAGGCCCTCAAGACCGGGGCGTCCAAGGTGTACGTGGAGGATCTCAGGGAGGAGTTCGTCAGGGACTTTGTCTTTCCGATGCTGCGGGCCAACGCCCTCTATGAGGGGAGCTACCTCCTCGGGACCTCCATCGCCCGCCCGCTCATCGCCAAGCGCCAGGTCGAGATCGCCCGGGCCGAAGGCGCGGACGCGGTGGCCCACGGCGCGACGGGGAAGGGGAATGACCAGGTCCGCTTCGAGCTGACCTATTCCGCCCTGGCGCCCGACCTTCGGATCATCGCCCCGTGGCGGGAATGGGAGCTGCGCTCCCGCTCCGCCCTTCTCGACTTTGCCGAGCGCCACGGGATTCCCGTGCCCGTGACGGCCGGGGCCCCCTACTCCACAGACCGCAATCTCTTCCACTGCTCGTACGAGGGTGGGGTCCTGGAGGACCCCTGCATCGAGCCCGACGAAAAGATGTTCCTGCTTTCCGTGTCGCCCGAGGCCGCGCCCGATGCTCCAACTTATGTCGAGATCGAATTCGAGCGGGGGGATCCGGTTGGCGTGGATGGCCGGCGTCTCACGCCGGTTCCCCTGCTGGAGCGGTTGAACCGCGTCGGTGGCGAGAATGGGATCGGGCGGGTAGACCTCGTGGAAAATCGGTACGTCGGGATGAAGTCCCGCGGGGTCTATGAGACGCCGGGCGGGACTCTCCTCCACGCGGCCCGGCGGGCCCTGGAATCGATCACGCTGGACCGAGAGCTCACCCACCTCCGGGATGCCCTCGTCCCCCGGTTTGCGGAAATGATCTACTACGGTTACTGGTTCTCTCCCGAACGGGAGGCCCTCCAGGCCTTCATGGATTCGGCTCAACGGGACGTCACGGGCACCGTGCGCCTCAAGCTCTATAAGGGGAATGCAACCGTGGCGGGCAGGAAATCGCCGCGCTCCCTCTACCGACCGGACTTCGCCACCTTTGAGGAGGATCAGGTCTACCACCAGAAGGACGCCGAGGGATTTATCCGTCTGAACGCCCTGCGCCTGAAGATCCGCGCCCTCCGCGACCAGAGTTTTTGATGCGGGTGGACCTGGTCTTCTCCCCGCAGGCCTTGGCCTCCGGGGCCCTGGCCGGGCGGACGGCCCTCGTCATTGACGTCCTTCGCGCCTCCACGACGATCGTCACGGCCCTTGCGAACGGCGCCCGCGCGATCGTCCCGTGTCTCAGCCCGGAAGAGGCGCGCGAACGTGCTCAGAGTTTCTCCTCGGGAGAGGCCGTCCTCGGGGGAGAGCGGGGGGCGCGGCGGCTTCCCGGGTTCGCCCTCGGCAACTCTCCGCTCGAGTACACAGGCGAACGGGTGAAGGGCAAGACCATTCTGTTCACCACCACCAACGGAACCCACGCCCTCCTCTCGGCCCGTGAGGCCGCCGCGCTGGGGATCGCGGGGTTTGTGAACGTGAGCGCCGCGGCCCAGTGGGTCCTCGCCGCCGGACGGGATCTCACGATGATCTGCTCCGGGGAGATGGGCGGGTTTTGCCTGGAAGATACCGTCTGCGGAGGGATGGTGGTGACGCGTCTTCAAGAGTCGGGGGTACCCCTGACTCTCAGCGATGCCGCCCTGGCAGCGTCCCTCCTCTCCCGTCACTATGAGGGACGGGTCCGGCAGGCCCTCGAGGACTCTGAATGGGGGCGACGCTTGAAACTGGTCGAGTTCGAGCGAGATCTTGAGGCCTCAAGTCAGGTGGACGCCTTTACTGCCCTCCCGGTCCTGGCGGGTGATGAGATCGTAGTGCTCGCGGGGCCACCCGCTCGTATACTTGGGGGGTCCTGCCTCCAGGGACGAGAGACCTCAAACCCGAGTTGAGCCGGTTGGGCCTGTCCGCAACGGTTTACGCCGGGTTCAATCAGATTCCCCGCCTCGCCGGACAGATCCCGCAATATCTCATCGCTCAACTACGCGCCTTCAAGAGTGGTGCCATGATACCGGCAACATGAGAACGCTTCTCGCGCCCCTCTCCGAGGAGGATCTCGAGAGTCTCGCCCACTATTTTTCGAGTCTCAGGGAGTGAATTCGCGGCACAGTGACAAGCCCCGAGGCGCCGAAGTCTCTTGCGCGTATCCTGCCGTCCCGGGCGTTGCGCGCCTTGACAATCGCTCGTCCCCCCGGTCATGATGGGTCTCTATGAACCTCCCCAACAGCCTCACGCTGATTCGCATCATTCTCACGCCGCTCCTGGTCTATCTTCTGATCTATATTTCGGAGTTTCACTCGATCATCGCGGCCGCGGTCTTCCTGGCCGCGGCCGTGACGGATTGGCTTGACGGCCACCTGGCTCGCCGCCGCCAGCAGGTGACGACCCTGGGAAAGCTCCTGGACCCGGTGGCGGACAAGATCCTGGTCTCAGCGGCCCTCATCTCGATGGTTCAGATTGACCTGGTGCCGGGGTGGATGGTGATGCTGATCGTGGGGCGGGAGTTTGCGGTGACCGGGCTTCGGGGGATCGCCGCCACTCACGGGGTCGTCGTTGAGGCGCGCGATCTGGCCAAGTACAAGACGGCCCTCCAGTATGCCGCGATCATTCTGCTGATCCTGACGAAGAGCATTCCTGCCGAGATTCAGGACTACTACATTTACTTCTCAATGGGCGCCCTCTGGATGACCTTGGGCGTCACCCTCTATTCCGGCGTGGACTACTTTGTCCGCTTCTTCCGAACCGGAGACATGACGGCCCCGGTGAAGAGAGAGGATCGGTGGCACTGAGTCTCAGCGCCGTGGTCCTGGCCTATCTCATCGGGGCCATCCCCATCGGCTACGCGATCGCCCGCGCCCGCGGCGTGGATATCCGTCGAGTCGGCAGCGGGAACATCGGGGCGACGAACGTCTTGCGCCGGCTCGGGAAAGGGGCGGCGTTCGCCACTCTTCTTGGGGATGTGGCCAAGGGGGCGTTAGCTGTACACCTTGGGCTCTGGCTCGGGGGAGGGGCCCCTTCCTGGGGAGCCGCGGCGGCGGCCCTGGCCGTCGCGGGAAACTGCTGGTCTCCCTTCCTCGGCTTCAAGGGCGGGAAAGGGGTGGCCACCGCCCTCGGCACCATCCTGCGCCTCGTCCCATGGGCGACGCTCCCAGCCGCGCTCGTCTGGGTCGTCATTCTCCTCACCTTTCGCTATGTTTCTCTCGCGTCGGTGACCGCCGCGGCCGGACTGCCGCTGGGTCTGTTCCTTTTGAGAGCCCCGGGGCCGGTGCTCTTGAGTGGCCTTCTCATCGCTGCCCTGATCGTCTTCCGCCATCAGAAAAACCTCGGGCGTCTCTTCCAAGGGACCGAGCCCAAGCTGGGACAGTCGGCGGCGTCACCATGAAGCCGATCGCCATCCTCGGGGCCGGGGCGTGGGGCACGGCGCTTTCCCTGTACGCGGCCCGGATCGGGCTTCGCCCTACGCTCTGGGTGTATGAGCAAGAGCTCGTCCAGCTCATCGACGAGCGGAAGGAGAATACGTGGTATCTCCCGGGCATCCCTTTGGATGGACGCGTCCACGTCACGAATCATCTCGAAGAGGCCGTGGCCAATCAGAGCACGATCCTGGTGGTTGTCCCGTCCCATGCGTATCGGGCGGTGGTCTCTCAAGTCGCTCCCTCCATTTCCGGGGGGGCGACCGTGGTCAATGCCGCCAAAGGGCTCGAGGAGGGGACCCTCCGCCGGATGACGGAGATCCTGCAAGAGCTTCTTCCACCCTCCGTTCGAATCGGCACACTGTCCGGTCCCACCTTTGCCAAGGAGGTCGCGATGGGACAGCCGACCGCCGCGGTGGTCGCCTCCCGTGTGGGGGGAGTGGCCGTGTCCATTCAAACGCTGCTCGGGTCAGCGGGTCTCCGGCTCTATACCAGTCCTGACGTGATCGGCGTCGAGCTGGGCGGGGCGCTCAAGAACATTATGGCCATCGCGGCCGGGCTCTCGGACGGGCTGGGCCTGGGGGAGAACGCGCGCGCCGCCCTGATCACGCGGGGCCTGGCCGAGATGACGAGGCTCGGGGTGGCCCTCGGGGCCCGATCGGAAACCTTCGCCGGACTCTCGGGCCTTGGAGACCTCGTCCTCACGGCCGCCGGCACCTTGAGCCGGAACCGGCGGGTCGGGCTGGAGTTGGCGGGCGGCCGACCCCTCGAAGAGATCCTGAAGGAACCGACGGTGGCGGAGGGAATCCGGACGGCCAGTGTGGCGCTCGCCTTGGCGCGGCGAGTGGGCGTGGAAATGCCGATCACTACGCAGGTGGAGGCGGTGCTGAGCAGGGGGGTGGCGCCCCGGGAGGCCATGGAGTCGCTCCTCCGAAGATCCATGCGGGCAGAGGTCGAGGAGCCCGCGTTCCGGCTCGATCAAGGAGAGCACGATGCCTGAGCTGAGAAAGGATCCCGTTGTCGGCCGGTGGGTGATCATCTCCACCGAGCGCAGCCGACGTCCGTCGGATTTTGTTCAGGAGTCGGTCAAGCCTCGAGGCGGGGCGTGCCCCTTCTGTGCGGGGAACGAAGACAAAACCCCACCTGAGATCTTCGCCTATCGGCCCGGCGACACGAGCCCCAATTCCCAGGGGTGGACCCTCCGGGTCGTTTCGAATAAGTTCCCCGCGCTCCAGATTGAAGGAGGCCTCGGGAAGGAAGGGGAAGGCCTCTTCGACCTGATGAATGGGGTTGGGGCCCACGAGGTGATCATTGAGACGCCCCTCCACGACGGGACCCTGGCGACCCTTTCGACGGCGCAGGTGGCGGATGTCATGTGGGCCTTCCGGGAGCGGATTCTCGACTTGAGGAAGGATCCTCGTCTGGAGTACATCCTGATCTTTAAGAATCACGGCGAAGCAGCCGGCGCTTCCCTCGAGCATTCTCACTCCCAGCTCATCGCCACCCCGATCGTCCCGATCATGGTCCAGGAAGAGCTGGCGGGCTCCGCCCAATATTTCGGCTACAAGGAGCGGTGTGTCTGGTGCGACGTCATCCGCCAGGAGCGGCAGGCCGGGGCCCGAATCATCCTGGAAAATGAGGCGTTTGTGGCTCTCGCCCCGTTTGCTCCTCGCTTCCCCTTCGAGACGTGGATCCTCCCCGTGGCGCACCGCTCTGCGTTCGAGGAGATCGAGAATGGAGAGGTGGAGCAGTTGGCCGGTTTGTTCCGGGAGCTCCTCCGCCGCATCAACCAGGTGCTCCGGGATCCTCCCTTCAATTTCATCATCCATACTGCGCCCCTCAAGGAAGGACCTCTCGAGCACTACCACTGGCATCTCGAATTCATGCCGAAGCTGACGCGCGTGGCGGGGTTTGAGTGGGGGTCCGGATTCTTCATCAATCCGACGCCCCCGGAGGAGTCCGCCCGCTTTCTCCGCGACGCGGGCCGATGAGAGTCCGAATCGTTGGAGCGTGGCCCCCTGAGCCTAGACTGAACTGCTCCGCCCTCAGGCCTGCAGCGCCTTGAGAATGGCCTCGTTTTTCATCACCCACCCCGAGGTCGCCGCGAGGATCCGGAGGGCAAAGCGGTGGGCCTCCTCCCCATCCATGGAGTCCACCCCCTCCTCGGCAATGATGACCCGGAAGTCTCGGTTGGTGGCGTCAAATCCGCTGCACAGGATGCAGGAGGAGGTGTTGACCCCTGTGAGGATCACGGTATCCGCCTTGAGGCGGCGACGCAGGAGAAACTCGAGATTGGTCGCAAAGAACGCGCTGTAGCGCTTCTTTCCCCTCACCACGAGATCACCTTCCTCAAAGAGCTCCGGGATGATCTCGGTCCCCTGGCTCCCCTCAAGGTTGTGGCGGAGGATCCCCTTGCGCGCCTTGGTCGGGTCGTCGTGGATGGACTTCCAGAAGGGGTTGGCCGCCGCCTCCTGCGCATCCCGGAACTCGGAGACCACGTGGACGATGGGGACCGCGAGCGCCCGCAGGCCGCGGAAGAGTTCAGCAGTCCTTGCAATGAGCGGAGCGCACCGCTCCGCAGGGAGCGGCAGGGTCGCGACGCTCGGGTCGAGGTGCCCCCGGTGCATGTCAATGGAGACGCAGGCAGTGGTTTGGGGGTTGAGCTTCATGGCGCAAGAAGAAGATACCTCTGGTGGAACGCATCGGTCAACCGGCTCCATCGCACTCGGCAGGTT
>JACOUJ010000081.1 GCA_016177865.1 Candidatus Rokuibacteriota bacterium | reverse complement strand
GGCCATCAAGGCGGCCGTCGATCGCGATGGTCGCCCCGGTCGGTTCCTCCTGACGGGCTCTGCCAACGTCCTTCTGCTCCCGCGACTGTCAGATACCCTGGCCGGCCGAATGGAGATCCTCACCCTTTGGCCGCTCTCTCAAGGAGAGATAGAGGGGGTTCGAGAAGGGTTCGCGGATGCGCTCTTCGCGGAGTCTCTCCCACCTCTCTATCCCGAGCCGGAGCCCTGGCCTCGGCTGTTCGAGCGGATCTCCCGGGGCGGCTACCCCGAGGTCGTGAGCCAGGAGGCAGAGGAGCGACGGGGAGCTTGGTTCGGGTCCTACATCACGACGATTCTCCAGCGCGATGTCCGGGACGTCTCGAACATCGAAGCCCTCACAATAATGCCGCGCCTGCTCACGCTCCTTGCCACGCGAAGCGCGTCGCTCGTGAACTTCTCCGATCTGTCGCGGAGTGTCGGGATTCCCCTGACCACCTTGAGGCGCTACCTGGCGCTTCTGGAGATCGCCTTCCTTGTCCAGACGCTGCCAGCCTGGTCTGTCAACCTGGGCAAGCGGCTGGTCAAAGCGCCGAAAGTCTTGCTCTCGGACAGCGGGTTAATGGCCTATCTCCTTGGCCTCAGCGGCGAACGCCTCGCCCTGAACGGCACGCTCAGCGGGCCCTTGCTCGAGAACTTTGTCGCGATGGAGCTCCGCAAGCAAATAGCCTGGAGCAAGGCCCGCCCCAGCATGTTTCATTTCCGGACCGCAGCCGGGCACGAGGTGGATATCGTCCTGGAGGCTCGGGGAGGCCGGATCGTCGGCATCGAGGTCAAGGCCAGTGCTACGTTGGGCGCCGAGGATCTGAAGCCGCTACGCCTCTTTGCTGAAGCGACGGGAAAGCGCTTTCACCGAGGCGTGTTGCTCTATACCGGCTCCGAGCCGGTGACGTTCGGGCCGAACCTCCATGCTCTGCCGGTGAGCGCTTTATGGCGCCTTGACGCGCAGAAGGTTGCGCCCGCATCGCCCCTGAGACTATGACTCCCGCCCCGATGAACGAAGCCGACACCCGGGCGGTCCTGATCGAGCCTAAGCTGAAGGCGGCCTGCGGAAAAAAGGAACTAGAGTGGAAGGATTGAGGAGGAAAAGATCGATGCCCGACGCGATTCTCTTTGACGTGAAAGATCAGATTGCCACGATCACCCTGAATCGGCCGGAGGCGCTGAATGCGCTGAACATAGGGCTGGCGCGGGAGCTCTATGAGGCGGCGCTTCAGGCAGATGAGGATCCCGAGGTCCGGTGCATCGTCGTGACCGGAAACGGGAAGGCGTTCTGCGCGGGGGGCGACGTCAAGGAGTTCGCCGGCAACCTTCCCCGGATCAGTCTCCTCCTCAAGGAGCTGACCACGCACCTCCACAATGCTATCTCTCGCCTGGCTCGGAGCCCCAAGCCGGTGATCATGGGCGTCAACGGCGTGGCCGCGGGTGGAGGCTTTTCCCTGGCGCTCTCAGGGGATCTCGTGGTGGCCGCGGAGTCGGCCCGCTTCACGATGGCCTACGCCGGGATCGCCGCCACGCCCGACGGCAGCTCGACGTACTTCCTCCCCAGGCTGATCGGCATCCGGCGAGCCCTCGAGCTCTTCTACTTCAATCGGTCGCTGATGGCGAGGGAGGCTCTGGAGTGGGGGCTCGTGAATCGGGTCGTGCCCGATGCGGAATTTCCCGAAGCGCTCGGCGCCCTGGCGCGGCAACTGGCGCAGGGGCCCACGCTCGCCTTCGGAGCCGGGAAGTTTCTCCTCCACCACTCGCTGGGCGGAGGGCTCGAGACCCAGATGGCCCTCGAGACGGAGTTCATCGCCCGGAACGGAAAGACCGAAGACTTCAAGCGCGGCGTGACCGCCTTTGCCGAGAAGAAGGTGCCGACGTTCAAGGGGCGATGAGAATGCCCCGGCACCCCGATCCCTTCCGCGCGATCGACCGCCAGCCTGATCCTGGCCAGTTTGTCCAAAGCCTCGAGGCGCGGGGGCGGACCAGGAGCCAGACGAGGCTCCGCCGTCATTTCTTGAAATTCGTTCGGGTCAAGCCAGGCTCTCGAGTGCTCGAGGTCGGGTGTGGCACAGGGGTCGTCTGCCGAGACCTCGCCCAGATGGTCGGGCCGCGAGGCCGCGTCGTCGGCGTGGATCCAAGTCGAACCCTGATACAGGCGGCCCGCCGTCTCGCCCGAGAGCACGGGCTGGACCGACGCGTCCGCTTCGTGGCCGGTGACGGCGCGCGCCTCAGGTTCCGAGATGGCACGTTCGATGGCGCGCTGGCCGTGACGGTCCTCCTTCACGTCTCGAATCCCCAGGCGATCGTGATGGAGATGATCCGCGTGACTTCCCCGGGCGGCGTCGTCGGGGTCCAGGACCAGGACTGGGGCACGCAGGCCCTCGACCACCCCGACCGCGCCCTGACGCGTCGGCTCTTCGAGGGTTACACGCAGAAGATCTACAATGACCCGTGGAGCGGGAGGACGCTTTTCGGGATGCTCCGCCGCCTCGGGCTCCAGCATGTCCGACTCATCACCGACGTCTATCAAGACACGCGGCTCGATCCCTGGACGTGGTCTACTCTGGAGCGACGCGCGGCGGGGGCAGTCAAGCTTGGAGTTGTGAGCGAACGCGAGGCGCGGCGATGGCTTTCCGCAATCAAGGCCCAGGCGGAGGCGGGCGCCTTTGTCTTCACCGTAAATTTCTACGGTGCCGTGGGGCTAAAGCCCACATGAGTGCGCCAGGCGCGCCGAGCTTCGTCTCTTCCATCGAATGCTCGCAGTGCGGAGCGCAGCACGACGCGCGGCGGCTGCTCACGGTCTGCGAGCGCTGTGGCGCGGTCCTCCTCGTCCGCTATGACCTCGAGCGCGTCGCCAAGGGGGGGAACCCAGAAGCCTGGGCCTCCCGCCCTTTCACCATGTACCGCTATCGAGAGCTTCTCCCACTCCTCCCCGGGGAAGAGCCCGTCACTCTGGGCGAGGGCGGAACGCCGCTCCTCTCGCTCCCTCGCCTCGGCCGGCGGTTGGGGTTGCCCCGTCTCTTCGGGAAAGATGAAGGCCGGAATCCGACCGGGACCTTCAAGGCGCGAGGCCTGAGCCTGGCGGTGACCAGGGCGCGGAGCTTCGGAGTTCGTGGCTTCATCCTTCCTTCGGCCGGCAACGCCGGTGGGGCGGCGGCGGTCTACGGAGCCCGGGCTGGCCTCCCTGTCGCCGTCGTCGTCCCGCGGGAGACTCCGGAGGCAGCCATGACGGAGGCCCTCCTCGCGGGGGCGCATGTCTTCACGGTTGACGGGACGTTGAGCCTCGCAGGTCGGGTAGCGGCGGGGGCTGCGTCGACCCTGGGTGTCCTGGATCTCGCCACGCTCAAAGAGCCCTACCGCTTGGAGGGAAAGAAGACGATGGGGTTCGAGCTGGCCGAGCAGCTCGGCTGGCGCGCCCCGGATCTCGTTCTCTATCCCACAGGGGGCGGGACCGGCCTCATCGGAATCTGGAAGGCGTTTCAGGAATTGACGGCGCTTCGGTGGGTTGAGGGGAAAGGACCCCGT
>JACOUJ010000080.1 GCA_016177865.1 Candidatus Rokuibacteriota bacterium | reverse complement strand
CATGCGCGGCCCTGACGTAGGCAGGCTCGCCATACAGTGGACCGGGGCAGAACGGAATCTCTCGCTGCTCTACCACATCCGGTTCTGGTCGCATGTCCTGAGAGAGAGGCCGGGGCCGCTCTCCATCCGAGCGGGCGACCAGTCAATCGAACTCTCGGCCAAGCCGGCCTTCGTCAAGATGACGTTCGGTATTCCCGGCGACCTGAAGGATCTGGACCACGGGCTCGATACCTGGGCTGAAGCAATCGAAAGCATGGAGGAGACGGCCCTTGAGGCGGAGCTAGAGCGGCAGTTCGCTCGCGAGGCAGAGCGAGAGGACACGCCGGATTCGGAGGAAGGAGAGCAGGTCGAGGCGTCAGACGAGGAGCGCGATGAGTAGGCGGCGGGGCGGCACCGAACGACGCACGCTCCCTACGCCCGCATTCGATGCCGAGGTGCTCCCCGAACCCCGAGTTCTCTTCGGCGGACGGCACGAGCACGTCGACCCAAGGATCGGTCTTGCGCTCTACGGCCCATACAGCGGGCCGGATCAGCCCCGGCCCCCGCTCTCAAGCATTAACGTGGGGATCGTCGGCCCGGCTCCGATGCTCGCCGCTGCCGAACGGTTTCTCCACGCGGCGACCGACGAGCTCGTGAACGACGGCTCGCAACCGTTTCTCCACCCACACTTCCCCGGCTTCAACTCGGGGCCGCCCTTTCAGTGTTCCCTGGTCCTGGCCGCGAGCCTCCGGCACGCCTTCACGTCAGATGAGCTTGCGGCTGCCCTCAAGACCCCAGACTTCTACGACCGGATCGACAAGATCGCGGCGCTCTACGTCCGCGCGGTCGAGACCCTGGAGGCGCGCGACCCACGGCCGTCGGTGGTCCTCTGCTGCATCCCCCAGGAAGTGATCGACGTCTGCACGGTGCGCCGTACGCGCGGCGGGCCAATCCAGCGGATCAAATTGACGCGAGAGGAGAAGCGCGCCCGAGAGGAAGCTGCCAGCCCCCAGCTACGTCTCTTCGCCGAGATGGAGACGACAATCGGCGTCGAGGATGACGAGCCGGTACACCAGAATCTGCGGCGAGCGATTAAGGCCGACTCGATGAAGTTCCGCATCCCGACGCAGCTCGTCTGGCCGCGCACGCTTGAGCTGGTACCGAGGACGGCAGTTGGCGAGCGTCAGGTCCACGACATCGCCACCCGCGCCTGGAACCTTCTCACGGCGCTCTACTACAAGGCGGCCGGGTCGCCATGGCGGTTGGCGCAGATCGATCCAGGCGTCTGCTTCGTGGGCGTCTCGTTCTATCGCGAGATTCTCGCGGCCGAGCCAAAGCTCCGAACCGCGCTCGCCCAGATGTTCACCGCGAGCGGCGATGGCTACGTGCTCCGAGGGAAGGCGTTCGAGTGGGACGAAGCGGCCGACGGGCGGTCCCCCCACCTCGACCAGGCGAACGCCGCGAGCCTCATGCGCGATGTTCTGGCGCTCTACAAGCGCCAGAACGAGGACCGGCTGCCCTCGCGCCTGGTCCTTCACAAGAGCTCGCGCTTCACTGAGGAGGAGCTGCGGGGCTTCAAGGACGGCTGCGGCAGCGTCCCGCGGATGGACTTCGTGGCGTTCGGCTGGCGGGGGATCCAGTTCCATCGCCCGGGCCTCTACCCGCCACTCCGCGGAATGTACGTGAGATTCGACGACCGCAACTTCCTCCTCTACACCGTCGGCTACGTCCCGTACCTCCGGACCTACCCGGGAGCGGCTACGCCCCAGCCGATCGAGATCCTCGAGCACCACGGGGATAGCCCATGGGACGTGGTCCTGAACGAAACGCTCGCCTTGACCAAGATGAACTGGAACACGTCGGATTTCGCCTGCGCGAAGCCGATGACCCTGGCCTTTGCGCAGCGGGTCGGACACATCCTCGCCGAGATGAGGGAAGGTGAGACACCACGGCCGGAATACAGGTTCTACATGTAGCAAAACGGCTGGCGATCCATGTTCCTTGGTCACGGTGTCCTATCAATGCTGTTGAACGGGCTCTCGCGAAGGGAGGCGGTATCCACAAGTGAGCTGGAATAACGATCGGACAATTGCTAGGATTCAAGTATGTATCTCGTAAACAAGGACACGAAGAGCCTCGAGGCGATTCCCAAAGCGGCTTTTCGCGATGTAGGCATGAAGGAACGCAAGGACTTGCAGGAATGGATTGTCCATAATCCAGAAGTGTTCGGCGAGGATCTCTTGGTCATCCAGAAGGAGTTCAGTGGTTTCGCCGATACGAAAGAACGTGTTGATGTGCTCGCACTGGATAAACAAGGGAACATCGTCATAATCGAGAACAAGCTGGATGACTCGGGACGCGACGTTGTGTGGCAGGTGTTGAAGTATGCCTCGTACTGCGCCAGCCTCACGAATTTACAAATCAAAGATATTATGTTGGGGTACTTGCGCGCTAGCGGGAGAAGAGAGAATGCCGATGAGATTCTCAGTGAGTTTCTCGAGGATACAGACTTCGATAGCAAACTGAATACCGGCAATACGCAGCGGATCTTCATGGTATCGGGTGACTTTCGTAAGGAAGTCACATCGACCGTGCTGTGGCTGTCGAGGTACGGACTTCGCATTCAGTGCTTCAAGGCATCCGTCTATGCGCTGAAGGATCAGCTTCTCTTCAATCTAGAACAGATCATTCCGATTAAGGACGTTGGGGACTATGAGATCAGGATGGCTGAGAAGAATCTGGCGGAAGTAAGTAGCCGAGAAGAGGTAAAGAACCGACATGTGAAGCGACTGGAGTTCTGGAGTCAGTTCTTGAAGCATTTGAATACAAAGACGCAGATTGCTGCCAAGGTGAGCCCCAGCCGAGATAATTGGATTGGCTTAGGTTTGGGAATGGCCGGCGGCGGTTTGACTGCCGTGGTGTCGCAGAAATATGCACGTGCCGAGGTGTTTATAGATAGGGGCGATCGAGGAGAGAACAAGCGGGTGTTCGATTTGTTTGCAAATCGTAAACGTGAAATTGAAGAGGCGTTCGGTGATCGCTTGGCATGGGAGCGCATGGACGACAAGGTAACGTCGAGAATAAAGTTCCAACGTGACGATGTCGTTGCGTTTGATTCAGCTGGCTGGCAAGAGATCAATGAATTCTTGAGTGATGCAATAATTCGGATGGAAAGAACCTTCCGTCCGGAGGTGCGGCGGATTCATTGAGTGTGCTTGGGTCTCAGGGGGCGCGGGTCGCGATGGGAGGTCAGGGGCGCGAAGTGTGGATCGTCATCGAGTCGCCTGTACTGGGCGGTTTTTTGTATCCCGAACGCTGCTAGAACTAAGTGATCTAGGTAAGGTGGCACGCGATTGATGGCAAGGATCAGCCTGATCCTCAGGGGCCGCGTGCGGCCATGAACGATGAGTAAGGTACCCGATGGGCCAATCGAATGCTATGTCGACGAGAGTGTGCACAAGGATCTTGGCTTCGTTGCTACTGCGTTCATTCTAGCCGATCCCAACTTCATGGGTCTGGTCGCCGAGGCCCTTCGTGGTAGCGGCCTTGTTCCGGGGCGCGATGAGGTCAAGAGTAGTGCGAGGATGGACGCCGATCCTCGGATGCGGGCAGCGCGGGATGCCTTAATAGAGTTGGCTGGTCGGTCGGCCGCCATCGCTGTGGTCTTCACTCCGACCTGGGAGATGAGGCGCAAACTCGGGAAGCAGTGTCTCCAAGCGCTTCAATCGGTCTTGGTGCGCAACGGCATAGAACCAGACCGCATACGGGCGTATTTTGACACGGGCATCTTCCCGTCCATTCAAGAGGCGAAAAGGTTGGCAGCGCTGTTTGGCTTTCTTTCGAGGTGTCAACTATTTCCAAAGGAGGATTCGCGGGCGCGAATCGGAATACAGGTGGCCGACGTAGTGTGCCACTCCTTCGCGCAGGTAATTCGTGGACAGCTTACGGGGAAACCTAAGACGGTCCGGATTGGTGGGCCGGGGACCGGCTATCCGGATGATGCAACGGGTCCGCTTGGTCGGTCGCTTCTGCTCGCGCTACGCCACAGCCTGCTAACGCGCCCTGTCTCCTACAATGGAAAGCCTTACGATCCCGCGACAGATCCAGTAATCGTAGACCCGATCTATGACGATCCAGTTAACTATATTCAGCATCCGGAATTGCTCGGCTGGGGTGTTCAGATTGCGCCCGAGGCAGGTAATGAGATTCGCCGTGCGGTCCGTGATTCGCTAGGGCGCCTGTGGCTAGGCTGCTCCCGCTAATGTGGCGCCATGACATCCTTAGAACCAGGTGATCTAAGGACCCTGGCATGTTGAACCCGCTCGCTTTCGCCAATTCCCTGGCCGTGGTGACGGCTGCGTTCTACATCCTGCTTCGCGTGGTCGCCCTCGTGTCTCCTGCGGCTTTCGAGTTCCTCTTCAATGCGCAGTTCCTGGGGGCCCGTGTGGCGTCGCTGCTCCCGAGGCCGCCATCCTTCGGGGAGTTCGTGGGCACGGGAGTCACGATCGTGGTGAGTGCCTGGGCGCTCAGCTACGGATGGGCGTGGCTGTATAATCGCTTCGCGAGATAGGGAGAAGCTGACTGGAGGAGCGAAAGGTGCTTGCGGCCCCGGAGAGGGGCCTTTTGAATGTGCGTCCAACTCGACGAAAGGAGCCCATGAAGGATGGCGAAGTTCGAGACCGTTCGGCTCGCCGAGCTCAAGACCCGACTCCCCGCAAAGCTCAGATCTCCGGCGGGCGCTCAAGGCGGCCGCGGGATCGCTGAATCGGCGGATCCGGTTTCCGTTCCGCGGCGAGGAAGGCGCCGTTAGTTTCCATCTCGAAAAACCGCGGGGGAGGAGGCCGAAGGCGGAGGCAGCCACGGGTGGGAAAAGAAGGGGGAGGCCGAGAAAGGCGACCACGTAGGGGCAAGCAGAGAGTTGAGCAGCCTGCCGGGAAGGCACGCTCTTGTCGTATCGCTCGCAATCATGTGGATGGAGCAGGAGGAGTTTCTGGAAGCCCGGAGGAGTCGCCGAGAGCACCCCTAACTGAACTTCGGTAGACTGCCGCTGGTCTTGGCGCCGAACACCAAAATGTTTCGTTCGCAGGGGCGCTTGGCGGGGGAGGACTAGGACTGTGAAGGCGCTCGCTACCATCAATTTCAAGGGCGGTGTCGGCAAGACGACCATGGTGTGGTGCCTCGGCAAAGTCGCTACCGAGGGAAGGAAGGCCAACAGCGTGCTCATGTTCGACCTGGACGCTCAGATGTCACTCACCCAGGCGATCACGCTCAATGTTGACTCCGGAATGTTGGAACAGCGGTTTCAGAAGTGGTACGACACTGCCGTCGAGCGAAAGAAAACAATCTTCCATGCACTTGATTCCTACGCGAGACCAGGGGCACCACACTTCGATTTCGGTGTGGGTTTTGACTTCATCTACAAGCTGAGTGATCGCCTCCATTTCGTACCCTCAGTGGAAGACCTCTATTGGACAGAGCTTGAGGTGTACGATCGAGATGGCGTCAAAGATTTCATGCGACGACTTCTGGGGAAGATTGAGAACTCCAAGAAGGTTCCCAGATATGACTATTGTCTCTTTGACTGTCCTCCTTCATTCAGCCTCCTCTCGTACTCGGTACTGGCCACGTGCGACCTGATACTTATTCCTGTCAATCCGGATTTCTTCGCTTCGAAGGGCGTCAACCTTATCCTGAGCACGCTGCGACTGCGGATCGAGCCACATCCAGTCCCGAAGATTGGTGTCTTTATGAACAAGGGAAAGACGCATGGCTATCCTAGATTCACATACGAAACGCAACGATACTGGGATGAAGTCAGGCGTATCTGCGACACTGCGGCGCGACGGGAGAATCTGCGGGTCAAGTGCTTCGACGCCAAGATTCCCGACCGAGTGAGTGCCAAACGCGCCGTAACGTGGGGCTTCGTGCCGGGTGAACTGATAGATCCGCTGCAGGCGTTGTGGGAAGAGGTGCGTGATTATGCCTGAGCACCAGGAACCGCGGGAGAACGAGCCTTCGGGACTGGCCCACGTAGCCGCGCGACTGGAGGAGATCAGAGATCTGCTGAGAGAGGCGATCTCGGGAACGCGGGCAGTCGCTGCTGAACTGAGGAGACTTCGTGGCGCGTCAGCACCTGCCCAGAGCGCCGGCCTGGGAAAGCCGGATTCGTCAGCGGCAAGCAGCTTGGCAGAGCGCCTGTACGGCTCGTGGCACGCCGAGCAGAGGGGCCTGGTCTTGGATGAACTCAACCGACTGACGACAACAGATCTGCGGATACTCTGCCGGACGCTGAAGTTATCGGTCGACAGAAAGTCGAGTAAGCAGTCGCTCGTCGACGCCGTTACGAGCGTCTTCTCTGAGCGGAGTTTGCTTTCCTCGAATGTGGTGGCGAGCGGACGGGAGAGCGCCAAGAAGCGCTCGTAGGTTCGGGGAGAGCCTAGACGGCCGAGAGCTGACACCTGATATCAGAGGTGGTGCGACTGCAACGCCGGATTTGAACCCGGCATCGTGCTTGACCCGTTCATGGGCAGTGGGACGACGGCTCTGGTGGCTCGCGAACTTGGCCGGCGGTATATCGGCATTGAGTTGAACCCAGCGTATGTACGGATGGCTCAGCGGCGCCTGAACACGATCCGGCGCATCCTTCGCGACAAGGAGGGGGCGACGTGAGTACGCGGCGCCCCCGCACCCTTCCCAATACTGAGCGACACGTGCGTCTGGTGGAACGCGACCAATGGATTCTGGAGGCGCTCGCCAATAGAGTCGTGGGCGGCCGGCGCGAGAG
>JACOUJ010000079.1 GCA_016177865.1 Candidatus Rokuibacteriota bacterium | reverse complement strand
GAAGAGCTTGGCCGCGTTCGGATGCTGGGGTTGGGCGCCAACAGCCACATAGTGATATTCCGCGAGGGCCTGCTTCAGTCGCACATAATCCAGCGGGGCGCCTTCCTTCTTCCCGTAGAGGTAGGTGTACTTGATGTAGCTGACCCCGATCGGGGCCTCCCCGGCGATGATCTTCTGCGCTGCCGGGATGAAGGATTCCACCATGATCGGCTTCTGGGCCGCCAGACCTTCCAGGAATGAATTCGTCTCCTTGCCGAGAAGCTTCTCGAGGTTGGCGAGCCAGGTGGTCGTGGTTGAATGACGGGTGGGATCCGGCATCACGATCTTTCCCTTCCACTTTGGGTGGAGGAGGTCCTTCAGGTTCCTCGGAAGATCTTCGGCCTTGACCAGCCGGGGGTTGTAGAGGATCCCCACCACCACCTGGCGATATGGGGGGGTCAGGATGCCATCCGGGTCTTTGACGTTCTGCGGGTATCGTGCGCTGGCGGGCGGCGTGAACTTCCCAAAGACCCCCTCCTTCTTGAGGACACGCATGGGGGTCTCATTGGTGAGGACGACGTCGAAAAGCGGCTTCCCCGCTCGGGATTCGGTCAAGGCCCGATCCAGCACCTTCGTCGAAGAGGCGCGCCAGTAGTCCACCTTGACCCCGTACTTGGCCTCGAAGGCGTTCTGAACCGCCTTCATGATCTCCGACTCAGGGGAGCCGTAGACCGTGACTTTGCCCTCCCGCTTGGCGGCGTCCACGACCTCCTTGGGCAGCTCCTGGGCAAGACCCACACCCGCCGAGAGCAGGAGGCAGGCACTCACCAGAATCGCGATGACCGAAGACAGATGCGTTGGTCTCATTGAAACCCTCCTTCGATGGACTAAAGTCCGAGGACTCTTCGCCACTTCTCAAACGTCTCGTCGAGGAGCCGGGGATCCGATTCCGCGACGGGTGGGAATTCATCGCGCCACTCCCAGGGACGCGTGGCGTCAATGAGACAACGGGAGTTGAACCCCTTCTGTCCAGGCCGGATGGCCGGATCCAGCGGTCCAGACCAGGTTCGGCGGACGATATCAATCGAGCGCTCCGGGTCAGTACGCGTGGCCACGGCCCACAGGACGTCAAAGGTGTTGGAGGGATCAATGTCGTCGTCCACGACGATGACATAGCGGCCGAGGTAGGCGCCCGCGTGGCACCCGGCGGCGGCCAGAAGCGTCTGCTTGGCATGGCCCGCGTAGGCCTGCTTGATGGAGACGATGTTGAGCAATCGCCCGCCTCCCGCCTCGTGGCACCAGACCCCTTTGATGTTGGGGATCCCGACTTTGTCCAGCTCATCCCAGATCATTGCCGACTTAACCACGCCCTTGGCAAATGAGTAGTCGGACGGAGGGCGGCTCGGGCGCGCGCAGGTCAGGATCGGGTGGTCGCGGTGGTAGACCGCCTTGACCCGGACCACCGGCTCCCCTCGCTCGCCTGAGGCATAGTATCCGGTCCACTCACCGAAGGGCCCCTCCTCCATCGAGTCCCCCGGGCTCATCTCCCCTTCGTAGACGATCTCGGCATGAGCGGGGATCGGGAGTCCCGTTTCTGGCGCCTCGACGACTTCGATGGGTTCGCCCTTGAACCCCCCCGCGTACGCGTACTCGGAGAGGCCGTATTCCACCTCGTTTCCTGAGGCCAAAAAGAGGAGCGGATCTTGCCCGACGACCACGGCCACAGGGCACCGCTTTCCCTGATCGAAATACTTCTGTCGGAGGATCCGGCCGTGCTTCCCCGGGGAGATGTAGAGACTCACGGAAGTTGGGTCCTGCACCATGCCCCGATAGGTTCCCAGGTTGACCCACCCTTCCTCCGGGTCACGGATGATGACGAGGCACCCGGTGCCGATGTAGCGGCCGCCATCCTGCTCGTGCATGAGGGGGACCGGGAACTTGAGGAGGTTCACATCTTTTCCCCGATCCACATTTTCCAGGATCGGGCCGCTCTTGACGGTTCGCGGGGGGATCGGGGTGAAGTGCTTGAGCTTCTCGCGGTAGGCCCGGACGAGGGCAATGCCGTTCTCCACTGACGGAAGGCCCAGGGTGAGGGCCATCCGCTCCACCGAGCAGATCATCCCGAAGAGGACCTGGGAGTCCTCCGGGTAGCCGGGGATCTGGTCGAAGAGGATGGCCGGCGGCGGGTAGGGGCCCTTCCGGTACAGGACCTCGGTGATCGCGCCCATCTCGAGCCGCCAGTGGGCGCCGTGGATTCGCCGGAGCTGTCCGAGCTTCTCCACCTCGCTGAGCCATCCCCGCAGATCTTGATACGCCATCATCAGAACCCCAACTTGCAGTTTAACATTATAACGAACGGATTGGCCCTGCGGATCCGGGCGAGGCTAGGTTGATGAGTCCCTTGCCCGGGGAGACTGTAACTGCTCTTTCTTGAACAGGCCAAGGGCGGTCATGAGGGGGACATTGGTGATGGCGAGATAACGCGCGGGCCGGTCCGGGTCCAGGTTGAAATGCTGATGCCAATGGTTCGGCTCAACTCGCTCATACGTCGCTCACCAAGCCCCCGGTTCTCAAGCCCCCGGCCCCCCGGGTGCTCCGGTCCGCGATCATGGTCTTCTTGACCTCGTCCTCGATG
>JACOUJ010000078.1 GCA_016177865.1 Candidatus Rokuibacteriota bacterium | reverse complement strand
GGGTTCCGTGTCGTGCCGGCGGAGGACGGGCAGGCGGCCCTGGATCTCCTCCGCCGCGGTGACGTCGATCTGCTCCTCGCGGACCTCCGGATGCCGGGACTGGACGGGCTTGAGCTGCTCCGGGCGGCGAAGCTCCTCAGTCCCCAGGTGGAGGTCATCGTCCTCTCGGGCCACGGGACGGTGGAGGAGGCCGTTCAGGCGATGAAGGAGGGCGCCTATGACTTTCTCACCAAGCCGATCGAGCGGGCCCAGCTCACCCGAACCGTCCGTCAGGCCCTGGAGCGCCGCGCCCTCGTCCTGGAAAACCGAAGCCTCCAGCGGCGGCTCGACGAGCTGGCCGGAGCCGGCGAGATCATCGGCGAGAGCCCGGCCATCCGGCAACTGCTGGCGCTGGTGAAACAGGTCGCGCCCGCGTCGGCCACGGTCCTGATCGACGGGGAGAGCGGGACGGGCAAAGAGCTGGTGGCGCGCGCGCTGCACGAGGGGTCCCCCCGCCGGGAACGGCCGTTCATCCGGGTCAACTGCGCGGCCCTTCCCGAGACGCTCCTGGAGTCGGAGCTGTTCGGCTACGAGCGCGGGGCGTTCACCGGGGCGGTTGCGCGGAAGGAGGGACGGTTCGAGCTGGCCGACGGGGGCACGCTCCTCCTCGATGAGGTGGGAGATCTCTCCGCCGCCACCCAGGCGAAGCTGCTCCGGGCGCTCCAGGATGGCGAGTTCGAGCGGCTCGGAGGGACGAAAAGCCTGAAGGCGGATGTTCGGATCGTGGCGGCCACGAACCAGGATCTCGCGTCACTCGTCAAACAACACCGTTTCCGGGAAGATCTCTACTATCGTCTCAACGTCATCACCATCCGGATCCCGCCGCTCAGGGAACGGGTGGAGGACATCCCGCTCCTCGCCCAGCATTTCCTCCGTCTGTATGCCGCGAAGAACCACCGGACACTCGACGGCTTCACCGAGGCGGCGCTTGCCCGACTCCGGGCCTACCCGTGGCCGGGGAACGTGCGCGAATTGGAGCACGCGGTGGAGCGAGCGGTCATCCTGGTGCGGGGGACGTTGATCGACGTCGCTGACCTTCCGCCTGCCATCAGCCAGACCGAAGCGGTGACCCGCGTGGTTTCCATCCCCATCGGCATGCCCCTGGACGAGGTCGAGCAGCGGCTGATCGAGGAAACGCTCAAGCTCACGAAAGGAAACAAAGAGCTGGCGGCCAAGCTCCTCGGCATCGCCAGTCGGACCATTTACCGGAAGCTCCGGGAGTGAACCGCGCTCATCGAGAGCGTGCTGAATGGAGGAGATGAGCCATGGGAAAGAAGCGAATCGTGAAGCCACCACCACGGAAAACCAGGTGGCACCGGCTAGCACTGGGAACCTTCGGGCTGGTTGCCGTCGCTGCGGTCACGGCGTGGTGGCTCTGGAGCGCTCCCGAGGTCTCTGGGGGAACGCCGCGCCTCGTGCTCGACCGCGACGTGGTAGAGTTGGGCTACCTTCCATTCGAGTCGCCGGCCCGGGTGATGTTCACGCTGACCAATACCGGGGACGGAGTCCTCAAGCTCGCCGACATCCCCCGGGTCAAGGTCCTCAAAGGGTGCTGACCGCCCGAGGCGGTCGTCGGTCAGACGACCATCCCGCCGGGAAGTTCCACGACGCTCAGCCTGGCCTTTACCATGCACGTCGGCATGGGCGGCGCCCACGAGTTTTTGGTCCCGCTCCGGACCAATGACCCGATGGCTCGCGAGCGGTCGCTCGTCGTTCGATCATCCTGGGGGCCGCGATGATCCGGGTCGAGGTCTACGGCAAGCGGGACTGTTGCCTCTGCGACGAGGTCAAGGCGACGCTGTCGAAGGTCCGGCGCGAGATTCCCTTCGACTTCCGCGAGATCGACATCGAGTCCGCGCCCGAGATCTACGATGCCTACAAGGAGCGCATCCCGCTTTTGCTCATCAACGGACGCCCGGCCTTCAAGTTCCGGGTGGACGAGGCGGCTTTGCGCCGCCGGCTCGCTCGTCAGCGCGCTTGAGGTGCAGATGACTTCACAAGGGTCGACGGTCCGGCAAAGGGGACCCGGGGAAATGACAAGGCGGCAATGGCTCGCGGGGATCGTCGGCTTCGCGGCAGCGAGCGGACGTCCGGGACCGACGCGATCCGCCTGGGCCGCCCGCACCGAGGACCGGACCCGGGCGATGAACACCCTTCAAGGGCTCATCCACCGCTATGCCCGCGATCCGCGGGATGCGTGGGCCGTCGTTCACGGGGTCCGGGCGATGGGCAGCGAGTGGAGCGTCTACGACGGCACGCGCGCGGTGGATTACGTGCTGGCGACCTTGGTGAAGATGCAGCCCGTGGGCCAGGGGCGACACCTCTACGTCCCCCTGGAGATCGAGATGCACCTGAATAGCTTCCTGGAGACGTTCCTCAGCGTCGGCGTCACGTGGCAACACCCGGTGAGGGCAGAGAACCGAGCGTACTCTTTCCGGGATCTCTTCGACCACGCCCGAATGCTCTTCTCGTTCTCGGATCCGGGCCCGGACCCCCCCTCCGGAGCGCATCACCGAGAGAGTGACTGGTTTGCGTGGAGCTTGATCGCGTTCCCGTTCGGGATCCCCCCGCGCAGGGACGGCTGGCAGAACGCCTTCGGGGAGGAGATCCGGATCGCCCGGATCACGGCGATGGGGCTCCAGATGCTGGAGGAGGCCACGGCGCCTCTGGCGCGGGCCATGGAGCGAGGGGAGTTACTGGTCGAAAAAGTAGGAGTCCACGCCCTCAGCAGTGGCGGGGCGCATCTCATTTCGGGGGTCATCTCGGCAGTCCAGCACGGCTACACCCGGGGCGATGCCGCCAAGAGGCTCGCCCGCCAGCTAGACATTGTCGTCTACAGGCTGAGCACAGAACTCCAGCTCATCAGTCGGTTCTACCAGCAAAATCAACGGCACCCCCTCGCCAATGTGTACGAGCTGGACGCCCGCCTGTACTTCCTGGGGCACGCCCTGAGGAATCTGACGGTAGCCCGACGTGGGGGGCTGTTTCGCCCCACCCTCGCCCAGCAGCGACAAGTTCAGGAAGCCGAATCGGCTCTATACGGGATCGGCGACAGGCTAAGAGGGATGGACCTGGAGAAGATCCGGAAGCTGGATTATGTGTTGTTCCAACGCCTCGTGGGCGATGCCAGTTATGCCCATGAGGCTCTACGCCTGGCGTTTCCCCTGGTGTGATGATTTTGCCGACACAATGTCAGACCGCTGGGTCGGTCCAGTCCTGATCTTGCCAATCTGACAAATCCCCGCGAAATCGCCGGTTATAACCACTTGATTTTCTGAAGTTCTTCGGTCTTTCTCCCGTGGCATCCGTCTTGCTCCTTCGTTCATTAGTTGGAGTCCGTGAATGAAGTGGAGCGGAGTAACGGAGGGGAAGCCATGGAGGAATTTCTGAGGAGCTACGGGATGTGGATCTTGCTGGTGGCGGTCTTTGCGGCCATGCACTGGCTCGGGATGGGGTGCGGAGGGGGCCATCGCCATGGTTCCCACGGGGGCGACGAGGCATCGAAGCCCGGGGAAGAGAAGAAGCCGGCAGCTCATTCGGGTGGGTGCCATTAAGGATATCCTGATGGCTGTCGAGCAGCGAGTGTTCCGAGTCAGCGGGATGCACTGCGCCGGGTGCGTCTCGAAGGTCGAGGCGGCGGTCGCGGCGCTTGACGGTGTAGTCCAGGTCGCGGTGAGCCTTGAGCCGGGTCTGGCCCGCGTCAAGTTCGATCCGACGCGGGCCGAGCCGACGGCGATTACGCAGGCCATCAGCGACCTGGGCTACGCTGCCGAGGAACACCTCGAGGGACTGGCCGCCCTCGACCGGGAGCGGGCCCTCCGCCAGGCCGAGATTCGCCGTCAGTCGCGATGGATGATCGTGGCGTGGCCGCTCTCACTCCTCGTCATGGCGGGAACGTTCCGCGAGTACTGGATCCTGCCCTCCCTAGTCCCTGAGTGGCTCGGCCGCCCGTTCGCCCTCTTCCTCCTGGCGACGCCGGCAGTCCTGGGGCCGGGAGGGCAGTTCTTTGTTCAGAGCGCGAGAGGTCTCGCCCGGGGCGTCACGGACATGAACCTCCTCTACGCCACGGGGATCGGGGCCGCCTATCTCATCGGCCTGCTCAACACGTTCTTCCCCGCCGCGGGGTTCGGCGGCGAGAGAGCGATCTTCTTCGAGTCAGCGGCGCTCCTGACCGCCTTCATCATTCTGGGGAAGTATCTGGAGGCGTTGACCCGGGGTCGGACCTCCGAGGCGATCCGGAAGCTCATGAGGCTCCAGCCCAAGATGGCGCGCGTTGAGAGGGAAGGCGAGGAACGGGAGCTCCCCGCCGAAGAGGTCACTCCGGGCGATGTCGT
>JACOUJ010000077.1 GCA_016177865.1 Candidatus Rokuibacteriota bacterium | reverse complement strand
CCTACGGGATTGTGATGACCGACGACTCCGGGCGGATCGTCCGGTTCCTGGAGAAGCCGAGTTGGGGCGAGGTCTTTAGCGACACCATCAACACCGGGATCTACATCCTCGAACCGTCAGTGCTCTCCCTCATCCCCTCGGATCGGATCTTTGATTTCGGCAAAGACCTTTTCCCCCGCCTTCTCGCTGCGGGCCACCCACTGTTCGGCTACATCGCTGAGGGGTACTGGCGAGACGTGGGTGACCTTGTCGAGTACCGGCTTGCCCACCTGGACCTCCTCCACGGAAAGGTGAAGGTGGGGATTCCCGGGAAGAAGATCGAGGGGATCGACCGCGACATTTGGTTTGACGAGGGTGCCCGTGTGGACTTCACGGCCCGCCTCTCCGGGGCGGTCATCGTGGGGGCCGGGACCCAAATTCACGCCAATGCCCGCATTGAAAATTCGGTGATCGGGGCCAACTGCGTCATCGGGGAGGGGGCCACGGTGAGCCGGTCGGTGCTGTGGGACGGGGTTGAGGTGGGGCGCCGCGCCCGATTGACCGAGTGCGTTGTCGGCCGGAAGGCCCGCGTCAAGAACGAGGCGTTCTGCGCGGAGGGGGTTGTCGTCTCAGACCACTCCACGATCGGTGCCGGCGCCATCGTCAAAGCCAACGTCAAGGTGTGGCCTTACAAGGAGGTGGAAGACGGGGCGACGCTCGCCGTGAGTCTGGTTTGGGGGGAGCGGTGGACCAGCTCGCTCTTTGGGCGGTATGGGATCACCGGAGTGGCCAATCTCGAGATCTCTCCGGAGTTTGCCGCCAAGCTCGGGGCGGCCTTCGGCGCCACGCTCGGGAGGCGACAAATGGTCATCACGAGCCGGGATCACCATAAGGCCTCCCGGATGATCAATCGGGCCCTCATGACCGGCCTCCTCTCGGCGGGGGTGGACGTCGCCGACCTGGGGATCGCTCCGATCCCGGTGGTGCGCTATCAGATCAGGGCGTTGGGATTGGCGGGCGGGACCCACGTCCGGAAATCTCCGTTTGATCCTGTCCTGCTTGACATCAGGTGCTTCGACGAGCGCGGGATGGACATCTCGCCTGAGAAAGAGAAAGGAGTCGAACGTCTCTTCTTTCGCGAGGACTTTCCCGTTCTCGACTATGCCTTTGGTCCGGCCTCTCAGATCTTCCCCGGGATCCTCGGAGCGTTGGGGGTCGAGGTGATCTCACTGAACGCCTATCTCGACGAAGGGCGCATCACCCGAACTGCGGAGGAGTTCAACGCCTCGCTGGGGACCCTCTCCAATATCGTACGGACCCTTGGGGCGGACGTCGGGATCTTGTTTGACACGGGAGGAGAGAAGCTCTTTCTGGTGGACGAGAAGGGGGAGCAGGTCTCTGGCCAGCTTGCGCTGGCCCTCTTCGCTCTCCTCGTGATGCGGACCCACCCCCCCGGCATCTTGGCCGTTCCCGTCACCGCGTCTCACGTTTTGGAGCAGCTTGCGGTGGAGCACGGGTTTCAGGTCCGTCGGGTCCGCTCTCTGCCCCGATCGCTGATGGAAACCGCGATGGAACCAGGAGTCGCCTTCGTCGGCGAGGAGTGGGGTGGAGCCATCTTCCCCGAGGTTCAGCCCGCGTTTGACGGGATGGCCGCGGCGATCAAGCTTCTCGAGATGATGGCGAAGCTGGACGTCCGGCTTCATCATCTGACCCGCTCCGTCCCCGAGACCCATCTGATCCAGGTTGAGGTCACATGCCCGAACGAGCAGAAGGGGAGGGTGATGCGGCAGCTCGTCGAAAGCGCCAAGGGTGAAACGGCCGAGCTGGTCGAAGGTGTCCGCATCCACAAGAACGAGGCGTGGGTTGCGGCCATTCCGCATCCCGACCGGGCCGTCTTCCAGATCATCGCGGAGGCCCCGACCCGGGAGGCCGCTCAGCAGTTGGCGACGACTTACGCCGGCCTCATCGAGAAAGCGAAGAGTGACGCGTAAGTGGTTGGGACTCACCCCATGATCCCCATCCGATTCGGGACCTCCGGGTGGCGTGCCCGGGTCGCCGAAGACTTTACCTTTGCGAATGTCAGGCGTCTCACTCAAGCCATCGCCCGATGGCTCCGCGACAACGGGTTCGCGGGTCCCGTTCTGGTCGGCCATGACACTCGCTTCCTGGCCGAGGAGTTCGCCGCGGCGGTGGCTTCGGTCCTGACGGGAAACGGATTTCGGGTCCTCTGTTCTGACCGCGACTGCCCGACGCCGACGCTGAGCCACGCCATCCGCGACAAGAAGGCCTCGGGGGGAATCATGCTCACGGCCAGCCACAACCCGGCGGAATGGAATGGCCTCAAATTCTGCGCCGGGAACGGGGCCCCCGCGCTCCCCGAGGTCACGGGGGCGATTGAAGCGATCGTCGCCAAGGTCGACACATGGCAGGAGCTTCCGGTCGGAGAGGCGGAGCGTCAGGGCCTTTTCGAGTTCACTGACTTTCGTCGCGCCTATCTTGACCACCTCGTGACCCTCCTCGATCGGGAGGTGGTGAAGCGGAGCGGGCTTCGCGTGGTTGTGGACCTCATGCACGGGCCAGCGCGTGACTACCTCGACGCCTTTCTCAGCGAGTCCGGCGCGACTGTGCGCGTGCTTCATGACAACCGGGATGTGACCTTCGGTGGGCACCACCCGGAACCGGCGGCGGAGCAGCTGCAAGAGCTCTGCCGGGCCGTGGTGGAGTGGAAGGCGGACGTGGGACTTGCGACCGATGGGGATGCTGACCGCTTCGGGGTGGTGGACCGGGACGGGAGTGTCGTGAACCCAAATCATGTGCTGGGGCTCGTTGCGCGACACTTGCTGAAGCGGCGTGGGTGGCGGGGCCCGCTTGCCAGGAGCGTGGCGACCACCCATCTCTTGGATGCCCTGGCCCAGGCGCACGGAGTGCCCTGCCACGAAACGCCGGTCGGCTTCAAGTACCTCGGAGATCTCATTGATCGGGGGGAGGCGATCTTCGCCGGCGAGGAATCCGCCGGCTTGTCGGTTCGCGGGCATCTTCCGGAAAAGGACGGGATCCTCGCTGGGCTCCTGGCCGCCGAGATCGTCGCAACCGAAGGCCGCTCCCTCAAAGCGATTCTGGCGGAGACATTCCAGGAGGTCGGGGGGTTTTATCCACTTCGGATCAACCTTCCCCTGACCCCGGAAGGTTCACGGAGCCTCTCCGCACGTCTGGCCACGCCTCCCGCGGAGCTGGGAGGGCGCCGGGTCCTCCGCGTCCAAACCCTCGATGGCCTCAAGCTCCATCTCGAGGGAGGGGGATGGGCGCTGGTCCGACCCTCCGGAACGGAGCCCGTGGCGCGTCTTTACGTCGAAGCTCGGTCGGAGAATGAACGCGATCAGCTTGCCGATGCGATTCGTGCCTTCGTCACCGGGTAATGGTGCGGGTCCAAATGACGAGCATGACGAGGCCCGAGGAAGGAGGGACCCGGAGGCGTACTGGTTCGTACGTTGAGGAGTCCCGACGACCGAGAACAAAGTCAGGCGAAGTTAGTTGGGCCCGCACTGGCCGGCGGACTCGGTTGGATCGCCTCGTGGTCGATCGGGGGCTTGCCCCGACCCGTGAGCGTGCCCTCCGGCTGATTCTCGCAGGGCAGGTTGTCGTGGACGGGGTTACCGTCTCCAAGGCCGGCCACCTCATTCCTCTCACCGCCACGGTCGGCCTCCGAGAGCGCGATCATCCGTATGTCAGCCGGGGTGGAGTCAAGCTGGCTCATGCCCTGAAGGTCTTTCAGATCTCGGTGGCGGGGCGGGTGGTTGTGGACGTGGGGGCCTCCACGGGTGGGTTTACCCATTGCCTTCTGCTTCAGGGCGCGCGAAGGGTCTATGCGGTGGACGTGGGACGCGGCCAGCTCCACGCCCGGCTCCGGTCTGACCCGCGCGTGTCGCTCTTTGAAGGGGTCAATGCCCGCACCCTCACAGGCGAGGCCTTCCCGGAGCCCCCTGACCTGGCGACGATCGACGTCTCATTCATCGGACTGGAGAAGATCATCCCGGCCCTCGTCCCCTGTCTCGCCCCGCCCCGGGAAGTCGTGGCCTTGATCAAGCCTCAGTTCGAAGCCGGGCGGTCTCACGTGGGGAAGGGCGGGGTCGTCCGAGACCCTGAAACCCACCGGGCCGTGCTGGCTCGACTCGCCGGGACCTTGCCGGGCCTCGGCCTCTTCATCAGAGGCGTGACGCCCTCGCCGATCCTCGGTCCCAAGGGGAACCGCGAGTTCTTTTTCCACCTGAGCGAAGAGAGGCCGAGCCCCGCCCTTGACATACCGCGGGCCATCGAATCGGTCCTGAGAGAGGGGGTGCACCCGTGAAGCGCATCGGCATCATCGCCAAGCCGGACGCCCCTTACGCTCCTCAGATCCTCCAGCAGCTCGTCACGATCCTCCGAGGTCATGGCGTTCGTGTCCTGGTAGATCAGGACACCGGCGCGCTTTTCCCAGCGGAGATTGAAATCGTCCCAAAGCCTGACCTGCCTGGGCGCGTGGACCTTTTGATCGTCTTGGGGGGGGACGGGACGCTTCTCTCGGCGGCCCGGCTCGTTGGGAGCCTCGGGGTTCCGATTCTGGGGGTGAACCTTGGCGGACTGGGATTTCTCACGGCCACTCCGGAGGAGGATCTCCCCGCGGCCCTGGAGGCCCTGCTCCAGGGGCGCTATGTCACGGAAGATCGAATGATTCTTTCGTCCCACATCCGGCGCGAGGGCGCACGTTTTGGCGACTCATTGGCGTTGAACGACGTTGTGATCAGCAAGGGGACGACGGGGCGCATCATTAACCTGGAAGTGCAGGTGGACGGTCAGTTCGTCACGAGCTACCGGGGGGACGGCGTCATCGTGGCTACTCCCACCGGGTCCACGGCCTATTCCCTGGCCGCCATGGGCCCCATTGTCTTTCCCACGTTGGACGCGCTGATCCTGACGCCGATCTGCCCGCACACGCTGACGAATCGCCCGATCGTCCTTCCGGCCGAGGGGCGCGTTGAGGTTCATCTTCACGCCGACGCCCAAGCGGTAATCCTGATGGTGGATGGCCAAGTGGGGTTCCCGCTGGAGGGGAAGGACATCGTGGAGGTGAGGCGGGCGGAGGCGCGAATCAAACTCGTCCGCTTCCCGCAGCCTGATTACTTCCAGGTGCTGAGGACGAAGCTCAAGTGGGGCGAGCGGTAGGTATCGTCGGCCGGGGGTACCCTTCGCTTCGCGTGGCTCCCGGGGCGAATGCTCGGAATTCCGGGGCGGGTCCTGTCGCCGGGGCGCCTCCTCCGAGCCGCGCTACGTCACCCTGACGAGGGTCCCCGACCAAGCCCGCCTTTCGGCGGGGCTCGGTGCCCGCAAAGGTACATCCCCGGCACCACCCGCCCCGAATTCCGTTGGTTCAGCGAATGGTGCGCTCAGGGGATCCCCGGGCTCGCCTCACAGAAAGCGAGCGGGGTACTCGGGCCAGGCTTGGGATGCTAAAAGAACTTTCCATCAAGAATCTGGCGGTGATCGAGAACGTTCGCGTCCCGTTCGAGCCGGGGCTCAATGTCCTGACAGGCGAGACCGGCGCGGGCAAGTCCATCCTGATCGATGCCCTGACCCTCCTCCTGGGGCACCGCGCCACGACAGACGTCATCAGGACCGGGGCGGACTCGGCCACCGTGGAGGCGATCTTTTCCCTTCCGCGATCTGACGCCCTCGTCCGTCGCCTCGCCGAACTCGGCTTTCCGCTGGAACAGGAGGAGCTGATCCTCCGCCGGGAGCTTTCGCGGTCGGGGAGGAACCGGGCGTATCTCAACGACAGCCCGGCCACCCTGGCCGTCATGGCCGAGGTCGGGGAAGCCCTGGTGGAGATCCACGGCCAGCACGAAACCCAGGCGCTTCTCCGTGCGGCTCGCCACACGGATCTCCTGGACGACTTCGGTGACCTCCTGGCTGACCGCCACTCTGTCGCCGCCGGGCATGAGGAGTGGCTCGCGTGCACAAAGGAATTGGAGGAGCTTCGAGCCGCGGCCCGGGAACGGGCCCAGCGTCAGGACCTTTATCAGTTCCAGGTGCGAGAGATCGACGCGGCCGCCCTCCACCCCGGAGAAGAAGAAGCCCTTCGCGAGGAGCGGCGACGCCTTCAGCACGCGGGGCGCCTCACCGAGGGAACGGCCCAGGCCTATGCCCTCCTTGCAG
>JACOUJ010000076.1 GCA_016177865.1 Candidatus Rokuibacteriota bacterium | reverse complement strand
GCCTCCTCGTCGAGCCGGCCGCACTGGCAAATCTCGGACGGTTCGTGCGCGGGATGTTCCCCCCGGAGCTGTCCCGGTCCTTTCTCCGGGTGGTCGGTCCCGCCATCCTCGAGACGATCCAGATCTCGGTCATGGGGACGGTGGTGGCCTGCCTCCTTGCAATCCCGCTCGGGCTCCTGGCCACGAGTTCCCTGACGTGGAGCGGGATCCTTCACGAGCGCGCGGGACGCCTCTATCAGGGTCTCTGGTTCGGTCCCTACGCCCTGTCGAGGGCGCTGCTCTCACTTTTCCGATCGATCCCCGAACTGGTTTGGGCCCTTCTGTTCGTCCGCGCCGTGGGCCTCGGGCCATTCGCGGGTGTCCTGGCGTTGGGGATCTCGTACGGGGGGATGCTGGGGAAGGTCTATTCGGAGATCCTCGAGGGCGCGAACCCGCGGCCGATCGAGGCCCTCCATTCCGGCGGGGCGGGGAGGCTTGGCATCGTCCTCTACGGTCTCCTTCCGCAGGCGCTCCCGAGCCTTCTTTCCTACACCCTTTACCGCTGGGAGTGCGCCATTCGGGCCTCCGCCCTGCTGGGCTTTGTCGGGGCTGGTGGGCTCGGGCTGCAGATCGAGTTGTCGATGCGCATGTTTCAGTTCAACGAGATCCTGACTTTGCTCGGGGCGCTATTTCTCCTCGTGGCGGGGGTCGACTTCGTGAGTGGCCGGATTCGGGCGTCCCTGGTGCGGTGATCGTGACGAAAGCCTCTGGCGATCACTCGATCCTGGCCTCGCGGAGACGCCTGCTCTTCCCCTGGCTCGTCACCGGCGGATTCGTGGCCCTGGTCGTCTGGAGCGGGCTCGGGATCCAAGTGGATGTGGGCGCTCTCGTGGGTGGCGAGGGGCGACATCAGATGACGGTCTACGTGAAGAAGCTCTTTCCACCCGATCTGTCCGCCCCGATGCTCCGGGAGGCGCTTGTTGGCGCGATCGAGACTTTTGCGATCTCGTTCGTGGGAAGTCTGCTGGCGGTCCTGATTGCACTCCCCCTCTCGGTCCTGACCACCCGGACCATTCTCTACCGGGGGATCCTCTACGCGGGGCGGCGGCTGGGGTCGGGGGAGAAGGGGTTCCGCGTCGGGGTCTACGCGTCTGCCAAAGCGGTCCTGAACGTCCTCCGCACCATCCCCGAGATCGTCTGGGCGCTGATCTTCGTTTTCCTCGTAGGACTGGGACCGTTCCCCGGGGCTCTGGCCCTTGGCGTTCACACCGGCGGCGTCCTCGGGAAGCTCTTCGGCGAGGTGCTCGAGGACGTCGACCCGCGGCGACTCGAAACCCTCCGGGCGACCGGGGCGAGCCGGCTGCAGATTCTCTTCTACGGGATCCTGCCCCAGGCCCTGCCCCAGTGGACGTCCTACGCCCTCTACCGGTGGGAGGTCAATATTCGCGCTGCGGCCGTCCTGGGCTTCGTAGGGGCGGGGGGGCTTGGCCAGCGCATCTACATCTCTCTGAGCCTTTTCCTGGAGCATCAGCTTCTGACGCTGATCATCGCCGTCTACATCATGGTGACGCTGGTGGATGGGCTGAGCGCCTGGCTACGCCGCCGGCTGCTGTAGTGCCGCTCCATCTGACTTCGCCATACTGCGTTCTCGGTCGTCGGGCATCCTCATGTACCAACTACGTACATTCCGGCGCCCTCCTCCCTCGGGCCTTGTCTGGCTCGTCATTTGGAACGGCACCGGCCTTCTTACCTTTGCGGTCAGGGTCGCGCTCGCGCCTCAGGAATTCCAGGAGTCGCTCGGTCAGCTCGGGCGGGATCTCCTCGACGGTGAGTTGGCGTGAGACTTGGATCGTGCTCCGGTAAGTGTTCAGAAAGGCAAGGCAGGGCGAGCAGCCATCAAGGTGAGCCTTGAGGGCTGCGGCTCGAGACTGGGGCAGCTCTGCCTCCAGATAATCCATCAGCAGATCAATAACTTCCTGGCAACGAACCATCGCACTCACTCTACCATACGCCCCCAGCTCAGGCAATCCGGCACATTCCCCGCCGACAGCGGCTTTGCTGCCGAGTTCACGGGAGCTTCCAGACCGGCGTGGGGCGCAGTGGAGAGCAGAGCTTGGACCCATGGGGATCTTGTGTCTGGCGTATAATATGTGCAAATGTGATCGAGAGCGCTTGCGTCGTTCCGATCACGAATCATCGGCCGATGTCATAATCTCATTTCAACAAATTTGACAGGTTTGTGACAACTGGCGTGGGTTTCATACATTAGAATCCCGCGAGAGACATCGGGGAAGGAGAACCAACGTGGACTACGACCTTCTGGTCATCGGAGCGGGAACGGCGGGCAGCTTCGCCGCACGCACGGCCATCGGCCTTGGCGGTCGAACGGCGATCGTGGAACAGGATGGGTTTGCCGGGACCTGCCTTGCCAGCGGATGAATTCCCAAAAAGGTGCTGGTCAGCACCGTAGAGCTGGCCTGGCGGGCGCGGCGCGGGGCAGAGTTGGGTTTGGCCGGCGCAGCCGGTGTGGGGCTGGATTGGGGCGAGGTGATCGCGAGAAAAAACCGGATTGTCGCGAGCTGGTCCCAGGGCAAGGATCAAGCCCTGGAGCGCCAAGGCATCGCTGTCTTGCGAGGTCACGCGACGTTTCTTGCGCCGCACGAGCTTCAGGTTGGCGACCGCACGGTCACGACGGAGAAGATCGTGATCGCCACGGGGTCTTCGCCCGCGCGCCCTTCGATTGAGGGGATCGAGCACACCGTGACGAGTGAGGAACTGTTAGACCGAACGGCATTGCCGGGGCGGATGGTCGCCATCGGCGGAGGGGCGATTGGGATGGAGCTGGGGTTCGCGTTCGCGCGCGCCGGGCTATACACGAACGTGAGCGTAAGGCGGATTACGGGCGACAGGACGGTCGAGGCGGACATTGGTGGGACGACACACCGGTTGAGCGCCGACGTCGTGGTCGTTGCGACGGGGCGCCCGCCGAACACCGAGGGTCTTAGGCTTGATCTCGCTGGTGTCCGACTGGAACGGGGTACGGTTTCCGTGAACGAGTACCTGCAATCGCCGACCGCGCCTCATGTCTATGCCGCCGGAGACGTCACTGGACGTCACCAGCACACGCCGGCAGCCTGGTATGAGGGGCGGGTGGCGGCAGAAAACGCCCTGAAGGGGAATCACGAAGCCGTGGATTTCAACGTGTTCCCGACCACGATCTTCACCATCCCTGCGGTAGCCCAGGTTGGCTTGACCGAAGCCGAGGCGCGAAAGCGGGGCCTCCGGGTCGGGGTAGGTCGCTCTCCGTTTGAGGATAACACGGCCGCATCGGTTCGGGAGGAGACCGAGGGGTTGGTCAAGGTGATTTACGACGAGGCGAGCGGGCAATTGCTCGGCGTACACATCCTTGGCCCGAATGCGGAGGATCTCATCCACATCGCTGCGGTCGCGATGCGGGGTGGGCTCAGGCGACGGGATCTGGCCGGGATGCATTACGTCTTCCCCACCCTGGCAGGCACCGTGTTCGACGCGATGTGGGAGTGATGTTAGAGCCCTGGTAGAAACTGTCAGGATATGGTCCGGGAATGAGCGAGCAAGGCGGGCTTGATCAACTCTGCATCAACACGATCCGCACCTTGTCTATGGACGCGGTCCAGAAGGCGAAGTCGGGACATCCCGGCACCGCGATGGCGATGGCGCCGGTCGTCTACACCATCTGGCAACGCTTCCTGAGGTTCGACCCTGAGGATCCGATCTGGCCCAACCGGGATCGGTTTGTCCTCTCGATCGGCCACGCCTCCATGCTGCTTTACTCAATGCTGCATCTGACCGGCGTCAGGGCGGTCAATCCCCAGTACGAGCGGCTTGGGGAGCTGTCGGTCACGCTCGACGACATTAAGAAGTTTCGTCAGCTCGACGGAAAGTGCCCGGGGCATCCGGAGTATCGCTGGACCTCGGGCGTTGAGACGCTATGCGCTGTGCGGGGACGGGTGCATGATGGAGGGGGTGTCGGGTGAGGCCGCTTCGCTCGCCGGGCACCTCGCGCTGTCCAACCTCTGCTGGATCTATGACAACAACAAGATCACGATCGAAGGGCACACCGACTGGGCCTTCAGCGAGGATGTGGCGAGCAGATTTATCGCGTATGGATGGAACGTCACGCGCGTGGGGGACGCGAACGATCTTTCGATGCTCGAGCGGGCATTCAAGACATTCAAGAGGGTCCAGGACCGACCGACCCTGATCATCGTTGACAGCCATATCGCCTACGGCGCCCCGAACAAACAGGACACCGAGGCCGCCCATGGGGAGCCGCTCGGGGAGGAGGAGATCCGACTGACCAAGCGGAATTACGGCTGGCCCGAGGATGCGCAGTTTCTGATCCCGGATGGGGTACGAGAGCACCTGAGGACCGGGATCGGCGCCCGCGGAAGATCCTTGCGCGAGGCCTGGATGGCCCGGTTCGGCAACTACAAAGACAAATATCCTGAGCTGGCCGACCATCTCTACCGGATGCAGCATCGGCAGCTTCTCGAGGGATGGGACAAGGGGCTTCCGATCTTTCCCGCCGACCCGAAAGGGCTGGCCGGGCGTGATGCCTCGGCCAGGGTCCTTAACATCCTCGCCCAGAATGTTCCCTGGCTGATCGGCGGCTCCGCGGATCTCGCGCCCTCAACGAAGACACGCCTGACCTTCGATGAGGCCGGCGATCTCACCGCGGAGAGTCCCGCGGGGCGGAACATGCACTTCGGGGTGCGGGAGCATGCGATGGGCGCCATCTTGAATGGCCTGTCCCTGAGCAAGGTCCGCCCGTACGGCTCTGGGTTTTTGATCTTCAGCGACTACATGAGGCCCGCAATCCGGCTGAGCGCGCTGATGGAGCTGCCCGTCATCTACATCTTTACCCACGACTCGATCGGGGTCGGTGAGGACGGGCCGACCCACCAGCCCGTCGAGCACCTCGCATCGCTTCGGGCGATCCCGGGTCTCGTGACGCTGCGCCCGGCCGATGCCAACGAGGTGGCGGAGGCCTGGCGATACATCATGAGACAGCGTCACGAGCCGGTCGCCCTGATCCTTTCGCGCCAGCCGCTGCCGACCCTGGACCGGACGAAGTACGCCGCCGCGAGTGGTTTGGACCGCGGGGCCTATGTCCTGGCTGACGCGGCTGATGGCGAGCCGGAAATCATCCTGATGGCATCGGGCAGCGAGGTTTCGCTCTGCGTTCAGGCACACGAGCGGCTAGCGGCCGAACGGGTGAAGGCGCGCGTGGTGAGCGTGCCCTCCTGGGAGTTGTTTGAGCGACAGGATCCGGAGTACCGTGATCGCGTCCTGCCCCCAGCGATCACTGCCCGGATCGCTGTGGAGCAGGCCTCCACCCTAGGATGGCACCGGTTTGTCGGAACGGCCGGCGAGATCATCGCGATGCACACCTTCGGGGCCTCAGCGCCCCTCAAGCAGCTTCAAAGCAAGTTTGGGTTCACCCCGGAGCACGTCGTCGAGGTTGCCACGAAGTTACTCCGGAGAAGTCCGCCGACACATGGAGGGCGAAGGGTGAAAAGTAAAGGGCTGACGGACTAACGAACCCAGGTGGGGGGGGTCCAGGGGGGAGTGGTTGGGACTCACCCCCCTGACAAATGAGGGGGTAAAATGCCCAATCCATTGAAGGCCCTGCAGGAGTACGGTCAATCGGTCTGGCTCGACTATATCCGGCGAAGCCTGATCACGAGTGGCGAGCTCCACAGGCTCATTGACGAGGACGGGCTCAGGGGTGTGACCTCGAACCCGACCATCTTTGAAAAGGCGATCGGGGGATCGACTGACTATCAGAGTGAGCTGCAGGTGCTCGAGCGACGGGACCTCGACCCGAAGGTGGTGTACGAGACGCTGGCGATCCACGACATCCGGGCAGCCGCCGATATCCTGAAGCCGGTCTACGCCGAGACAAAGAGGAAGGACGGATACGTCAGCCTGGAGGTCTCTCCCGAGCTTGCCCACGATACCCAGGGAACCATCAACGAGGCGCGGCGTCTTTGGAACGTGGTGGCGCGGGAAAACATGATGATCAAGGTTCCGGCCACCGAGGCTGGGCTTCCCGCCACCCGGCAGCTCCTGAGCGAGGGGATCAACGTCAACGTGACGCTCCTGTTCGCTCTGGAGGCCTATGAGCGCGTTGCCGAAGCCTACATCTCCGGGCTCGAGACCTTCGCGGGGGCGGGAGGCGACGTGGCCCGCGTCGCCAGCGTGGCGAGCTTCTTCGTGAGCCGCATCGACGTGCTCGTGGACCATCTGATTGCCGATCGCCTCAAGACCTCTCGGAGCGCCCGGGAGCAGACGCTCTTGAGAAGGCTCACGGGGAGGGTAGCGATCGCGAACGCTAAGGTCGCCTACCAGCGTTATAAAGAGGTCTATCGCGGTCCCCGCTGGCAAGGTTTGGCCGCCCAAGGGGCACAGCCGCAGAGACTCCTGTGGGCCAGCACGAGTACGAAAAACCCAAGCTACCGTGATGTGATCTACGTTGAGGAGCTCATCGGGCCTGAAACGATCAACACGATTCCCC
>JACOUJ010000119.1 GCA_016177865.1 Candidatus Rokuibacteriota bacterium | reverse complement strand
AGGTGATCATCCAGCTGATCGGCGGCACGACGACGAAGACGGGGCTGAAGATCCGCGCCGGCCTGGACAAGAAGAGATATCCGACCGGAGTGAAGGTCTCTCGCTCCGAACTGCCAGACATGCGAATAGAGCCAGCCAGGTTCCATGGCGACTGGAACTACACCATCCATCCAGGTGGGTAAGTCAACTTGATCACTTTATCTGTGCGCTGGTCCTTAGGCTCAGGGGAGATGATGTCCAACGAGGAAGTCTACGCGGGTGGCCTCCTTAATCGGGCTTTGAACCCGGCTACGCAGCCGCCGGAGATCCGAGAGTTCCTGCGCGCGGAGATTGATCTCCTCCGCGGGGTCATTACGGACGGGATGCAAGTGATCGATTCTGGGTGCGGTACTGGACGGCACTTGGCGCTCCTGGGTGATCGTCTCAGGATGGGCGTCGGTGTGGACTATCAGCACGGTTACATCACGGAGGCCCACGGCCGCGCTTCGGCTCCGCAGCTGTACTTTGTCACCAGTGACGCGACCGCCGTCCCGATCGACCACGTGTTCGATTTCGCAGCATGCCTCACGAACACCTGGGGTACGATGAGCGACAAAGCCGGTGTCCTGAACGAGATGCGCCGGCTGGCGCCCGTCCCCCAGACACGGTTGCTGTCAGTCTATGCGGAGACCTCGGTACCGGCGAGGCGTGAATGGTATCGCCGGTTGGGTCACGCGGTGTTGGAGGAATCGCCCGAATACCTGATAACGGAGGGCGGCTTTCGGTCGGAGCATTTCTCGGAGGCCCGCCTCCGGCGGCTGGTCGGTGACTGCACCATTCGGCAGCTTACCGGTATCGCCTACGTCGTTACGTTCTGAGATCGCCTGTTCAGCGTTGGCGCCGATGTCATGCCGATTCACACGCATCCGCCGCCTAACCCGGAAATCGAGCTGACGAGCGCTCCAAGGGTCGAGCGCTCCTGCATTGGCTAGCGCCGGTGACGGAATAGTGAAGTGGTGATCGTGTTCCACGGACTTGGCGCCCGCAGCTCATTTCCAGTCCGTTATTATAGCTGCACAGGCGACTCGGTATTATGGACCTCTTGAAGTGGGGCACAGTCAGCGTGTTCGTGGGCGGCTGGGTGATCGGCTTCGGGGCGTGGGTTGTCCTCGTTGTCGAATCGATACGGGCCGCCCTTTGCCTAAAGCCGGAGGCTCGTGAACATCGATACGTACGATGGAACCCGTTCAACGCGTTACTCCGTCCCGAACTCTTCACCGAGAAAGGGATTGCGCATCGCCGCCACGCCTTTCTCGCGCTGCTATGGCTTCTTGGCGCCCTTGCGATTTGCGGGGCGGCGGGTGTAATGGCTCTCGCGCTAGGCTAGGCCGGTATGGCAGCTGACCACACAGTTGAGCGGACGCGCTACGCGCGCCGCTCACCGTGGGCGTTCGGCGCACAGCCGAAGGGGCCAGCATGTCGCGGCCAGCGGACGCCGGCATCGCTCCTGCTGCGAACGGAGGAGGTGATCGACTGATGGACCGGCGCGCCTTCATCGGCAGCCTCGCCCTCGGGACCCTTGCGATGCCGCGAGCCGCCCTCGCCCAGCCCTCGCGCAAGGTCTATCGGATCGGGATCCCAGCTTCCTGCTCGTCGACCTCCGACATGGTGGGCCCCAGCCCCGGGACCCGTCCGTCAATGCGCTCCTCCTCGGCTTGCGCGAGCTTGGCTACGTGTATGGAGAGCATTTCGTGACCGAGCCTCGCGGGGCGAGGGCAAGGCGGAGCGCTTCAAGTGCGGGCGGAATCTGTGGGAGTTCGCGCTGCCGCGACACTCAAGCGTGCCGATCCAAGACTTATGGAGCGGCAGCTGATCTCGGCATGCAGCCGGCGGCCTGCGGCCGCGGCTGATACTGGCCGTTAGCGGGCGTAGACCGATGGATATCGCGAAAAGCAGCCGACACCCCAAGGTCATCGGTGAGTTTGGTGATCGCGGCGGCGTCGCGCGGGCCCGGGGGATCGCGCGAGATTTGCGGGTCAGCCCACGGTGGCGTAGGTCCGCTCGATGTTGGCCAGCACGAGCTGCCGCCAGGGCCGGTAGGTCCCGTACTTCGAGAAGGCCTGCTCGTACTTCGGCGCGAGCTGGTCGGGCACGCGCGCCTTCACGGCGTCGAGGGTCGCGCCGGCCGCCGCCTCGCGCCGCACGGCCTCCACGAGATCCGCGATGTAGCCGCGGAACACCCGTAGCCACTCCTTCCCCGCCGGCTCGCCGTGGCCCATGAGCATCTGGGTGAAGTCGAGCTGCTCGAGCCGCGCGAGGGTCCGTGGCCAGTCCTCCGGATAGCCGTCCCCCATGAAGGGGGCCCACCCGATGACGCAGTCGCCGGTGGCGACGAGCTTCTCCTTGGGCAGGTAGACGAAGACGTCGCCCTCGGTGTGGGCGCGGCCCAGGTGGAGGAGGTGGATCTCCCGGTCGCGGTTGAAGATCCGCATCGTGTTCTCGAACGCCATGGTGGGCAAGGCCGGGCGGAGGCCCTCGAGCTCGGCCAGGTAGGCCTCGGCCTGGCGGAGATGGGACTGGATCTCGGCCCGCCGGTCCGGATCCGTGGCCGCCGTGAGATCGGCGCGGAGCTTGGCGATCTCCAACGGCACCGAGCGGATGTGGTCCCGGATCCGCTTGAGGCTCTTCCGCACCATCGCCTCGCGCGTGATGTCGTTGGTGATGACCTCGACGTTCGGATAGGCCGCCGGGTAGACCTCGTTCCCCTGCCAGTGGTCCCAGTGGAAGTGCGTGTTGATGACGTAGCGGACGGGCTTGGGAGTGAGGTCCTTGAGCGCCTTCACGATCGCTCGCGCGGCCGACGGCTTCGAGTGCGTGTCGACGATGAGGAGCCCGTCGTCGGTCTCGATGATGACCGTGTTGGAGTTGACCTTGTAAGCGGGTGCGGCGATCGCGACGTAGACGCCGGCGGCCACCTTCCGGATCTCGAAGAGCTCCCCTCCGGGCATCATGGTGTGGTCTCCTCCGCGTCAGGGCGACGGCCCGCCCTCACGTGGGCGGGCGGGCCGGTTCACGGCGCGGCGTGCTTGACGATCTCGAAGGTCGACGGTGACGGGGGGCGGCGCGGCTGTGCCCATGGGCCCGATCATTCTACCAGCATGCTGAACAGCGCAGCAGCGGCCGGCCCGTCCCCGCGCCGCCTCGACGAAGCGCACCGGGCGCTGCCGAAAGCCCGCCCCCCCGTGGCGGGACGCCGAAGGCGAAAAGCTCAGGGCCGAATCGCGCTATATTGCTCGGGACACGAGGTCGGGGAGCCAAACCGCCAGAGAACGGGAGGCGTGCCATGGAGTATCGGATCCTGGGGAAGACGGGGCTGCGCGTCTCGGCGCTGGGCTTCGGCTGCGGCAACGTGGGGGGCCTGATGGTCCGCGGGGCGCCGGCGGAGCGGGAGCGCGCGGTGGCCCGGGCCATCGAGCTGGGCATCAACTACTTCGACACGGCGCCCCTGTACGGCGACGGTCTCTCGGAGCAGCACCTCGGGCAGGCGCTCAAGGCCCTGAAGGCGTCCGTGTACGTGGGTACCAAGTTCCGTCTGGATGCCGGTGACATGCGGGACGTGCCGGGGGCCATCGCGCGCTCCGCGGAGGCGAGCCTCCGGCGGCTCGGGATGGAGCGCGTGGACCTGCTCCAGCTCCACAATCCCATCGGCGGTCAGCGGCGCGAGGGCTCCCCCGGCGTGCCGGACGTCCTCCAGGAGGTGGTCCCGGCGCTCCAGCGGCTCCAGCAGCAGGGCAAGACGCGCTTCTTCGGCATCACGGCGCTCGGCGAGACCCCAGCCCTCCACCGGGTGATCGACGCGGGCGTCATCGACACGGCGCAGGTCTGTTACAACCTGCTGAACCCCAGCGCCGGCGCGGAGGTCCCCGCGGGCTTTCCCGCTCAGGACTTCGGCCGATGAAGCCGCGTGAGCTGCTCTACATGCTCGGTGTCCGGCCACAGCCCAGAACCTATCCCTACGACGTTAGAACCTTCGAGCTGCCCAAGGATGGCCAAGTCCGGTATGCGCACTGGCTGCACCCGAGGGAGACGAGGAAGGTCATCACCCAGGAAGCGGTGGACCAACTCCGAAAGTTCGTCGTGCCCGGTGACGTCGCGATTGATATTGGTGCCCACACCGGCGACTCGACGATTCCAATCGCCCTCGCCGCTCGAGCCGAACCCGTATGTCTTTGTGGTCCTCAAGAAGAACGCGGAACTCAATCCCGGCAAGGTGACCATCGTCCCACTGATGTTTGCAGCGACCCCCGAGTCCGGCGAGTATGAGTTCGAATACTCCGACGCCGGCTTCTGCAACGGACGTCTGCACGAAGGCATCAGCAAGTGGCGCCACGGACACGCGTTCAACCTCAAGGTGCGGGGCGAGAATCTGCAATCGTACATCGCGGAGACCTTCGCGGCCCTTGCCCGCGGATCCGGCTCGTGAAAGTCGACGCCGAAGGATACGACTACGCGGTCCTGGCGGCGCTAGAGGACCTGTTGTCGGAACAGAGGCCCTTCATCAGGGCGGAAGTCTTCAAGCTGTTGGACCTCGCGCAGCGGGCGCGCCTGTATGATCTCTTGGTCGACCTCGGGTACGATGTATTTCACGTCGAGAGCGAAGTGAACTATCTCGGCGCCAGACTCGCGAGACAAGATTTGATGGCGTGGCGTCATTACGACGTCTTCTGTATTCCTAGGAAAGGAGGCAGCCATTGAACGGCGCAATCCGCGAGGGGTATCTAACCCTGATCCGAAAGTAACTCACGCGGCGAGGGCATGAGCCACCCAGTCGTAGAGGGTTCGGGTCGCTGGGTTCTCAGTGAGACGGAGCACCGTGTGGCCGTCGATCCGGGCCAGCCAGCCGGCGCGAGCGATCAGCGGGAAGGGCAGGGTGCGCATGCTGCGGAAGGCGAAGGCGTAGGTCCGCTTCCGCGAGCGGGCCATGGTCGTGGCCAAGGTCTGGAGTTGGAAGCTGCGCAGGAGGTTGTGGGCGAGGACACTGAGGTACTGCCAGGCGCTGTTCGCCCCGTAGTGGTGGGTCGGCACCACGTCGAAGGCGAACTCGCCCTTGAGCTCGCCGTAGGTCTTCTCCGGGGCACCCCGGCCGGCGATCAACGCCCAGAGCGGCGGGGCCGAGCACCTTGTTGGTCGTGAGCGCGGAGTATTCGAAGTGCCAGTCGTCCGGCGAGAAGAGACCGAGTTGGAGGTTCTTCCGGGTTTCGTGCCCGACCTGCTTGCGGTACACGACCACGCGGACGGTCAAGCACCCCGCCCCAGGGGATTTTGGTGGAGCCCTCGGGGGTCGACCCCTGGCGCCGCGCCGCCGGCTGGGGTATTGTCGGTGTGGTCCGGGCGCGGACCCCCCGAGGAGGCACTCGGGGCGAGGGAGATGCCGCGAAAGGTACCGCCTATGCTCCTCATTGGCGGCGTGGGAAGGCCGGGTCTGGCTCACCCTGCTGCAGGCGGTGTCGCTGGCGGGTGGGCCAGTGCCGGGCGCGGACCTGGAGGCGGCGTTCGGGCTGCGGAACGGCAGCGTCATCGGGGTCAACTTCACCAAGCTGATTCAGAAGGCGGACACGACATCAAGATGAACGTGGACGACATGATGAAAGGCACGGTGCCCGACATGCCATTGAAGCCCAACGATATCATCGTCGTTCCGCAGAGGCTCTTCATGGGTGCGGCTCGGCAGTGGAAGCGCCGCATCTCTCCCAGCCGCGTCCTGGTCGGTCTCGGTCTGGCGGTTCTGGTGGTTGTCCTGGGCCTGCCCCAGCGGGCGGCGGCTCAGGAGGGGGAACGCGGGCTCAGCGTGGCGCAGGCGCCGGCTCCGGCGCCCGGAGTGACGCGCACGCCCGCGGAGGCGGTCCCGGCTGCGCCGCCTCCCGCGACCGTCCCGTCGGCCCGCCCGCCTGTCTTTCCCGCGGGTGTGACCGAGATCTTGGCCGGCCCGGCCGTTCGGCCGAGAGCGGTCTTCGAGCTCCATCCGTCGATCAGCCTGAGCGAAGAGTACACCGACAACTTCGACCTGACCTCGCAGAACAAGCAGGACAACTTCCGCACAAGCTTGGCGGTGGGCTTGGTCCTGCTGATCAGCGGGACCCGCACCAAGGGCCAGATCGCCGGCAGCGTCACGGGCGCGTACGACAGCTCCACCGGGGACGTCGACCCTGACCGGTCTTCGGCACTGGGCGCAGAGCTGGCGTACGAGGCGAGCCCCCGGCTTAAGCTCACGGCCCGGGATGATCTGACGCGGAGCGACGAGCCGCTTCTGGCCGATCAGCTCACCCTGCGACGGGTCCGGCGCGAGTTTACCACCAACACGTTCGCGCTGACGTCCGACTACCGCGTGGCGAACGTTGCCACGCGAGAATACTACCGACTGGCGACGTTCTTCGAGGAGGCGGGGGCGGACACGGTCTCCCACACCCTGGGTGTTGGCGCGAGCACGGCCCTCTATGGGACGAATCCCGTCGGCGTGGGCTACGAGTTCCTGCGGAGCGAGACCTCGAGGGGCGGCCCGGATGTCACTGGTCACCAGGTCTCCGCCTCGCTGGCGCGTCAGCTGAATCCACAGGCGACCGTGGGGGTGTCGGGAAGCTACGCCTGGCGCGGGGTGTCCACCGGTGCCGGCGATTACACGCTGGGGGGTGTGTCAGTCTTTGCCGGGTACAGCTTGCCGCAGATCTGGTCGGCAAGCGCCAGTGTGGGCTATAGCTGGCTCCATCCGGAGGTGGGCGCGGACACCTCGTCGATCACCACCGCAACCACGCTGACATACCGGTTCGCCCGAGCCGTCCTCAGCCTCACGGGGAGCGTCGGCTTCTCGGAGACGTTCGCGCAGGGGGAGAATTTTGGAGTCGTCAAGACCCGGGGCGTTCAGGCCTCGCTATCGTATCCCCTGACGCCCTTCATCACGGGAACGGGGTCGGTGTTCTACCGCGAGAACACGTTCACCGACGTGGCGGTGGGTCCGGCGGGTCGGGCGGAGATTGGGCGTACAGAACATGCTCAAGGCGGCTCGCTCTTGCTCACGATGCCCCTTCTCCGATGGCTGACGCTCGGGCTGGAGTACACCTACACCGATGCCGACTCCTCGGTGCCCGGTCGGGACTACACGGAAAATCGCGCTCGGGCCACGTTGAGCGGGCTCTTTTGACGTGGCCGCGGCTCTTCACGCGGGCGTTGCTGGAAACGATCCTGTGCCGCCGTCCTGTGGGCTGAGGCCCGAATGCTGAGGCTGTTCCGTCACTACGTTCCGGGGCCGCTGCACAACGCGCCGTTGAGGTCTGTGTGTGCGCTCGCGGCGGTTCGATGCCGCCGAGACCATCCGGTGCGTAGACCATACAAAGGAGGTGGAGGATGTCGAGGAAGCGCGTGCTGGGAATGGCCGCTTTGGCAGGGATGGTGCTGACGGCGGGTATCTTGATGATGCTGGGCGGCGACGCCGGGGCGCAGGGCCTGCCGCCCGGTGTCCACCTGGAGGTCGTCGCCGAGTACCCGAGTTCGGAGCCGGGCATCGAGAAGATCGTCGTGAAGAAGTTCACGCTCGACCCGGGAGCCAAGCTCGAGAACTTCACGCCCGACGTCGACAACCTCTGAACGGGCGTGCAAGGCGAGGCCACAGTTGTGGCCAAAGACGGGAAGAAGCTCGTGCGCAGGGCCGGTCAGGTGTGGGTCGAGCGGAAGGGGCAGCCCTTCAGCGTCTACAACAACGGCAAGGTCCCGTTCGTCGACGTTTTCGCCAACCGCATTCCGAAGACGAAGTAGGAACGCATCGCCCCCACGGGTCGACCAAGAGGGCGCCGGGGAGTCCTCCGGCGCTCTCGGCTTCTCTCGGCCGGGAGCGCGATGGCCCACACGCGGCTCGACAGGGTCTGGCAAGCTCACACGGTCCGGACGCTCCCCCTGGGACAGACCCAGCTCCTCATCGGGCTCCACCTGATCCACGAGGTGTTCTCGAGTCAGCGCGGGTAGAGGAGGAGCTGGGTCTGTCCCAGGGGGAGCG
>JACOUJ010000118.1 GCA_016177865.1 Candidatus Rokuibacteriota bacterium | reverse complement strand
CTCGGATTCGGCATATCCGCCATGTGCGTACAGTCCGGCTAACGTCGGTGACCGACGTGTTGCTCAGGGCACCGGTTCTGTGTCCCCGAGAATGCGCTGTTAGTCGCCCTCGAGCTCTTTGAGAGTCCTCCCTTTCTCATCCTTCCAGGCAATGGGACCAGCGGCGCCACCTCCGTGGATTACCGCGGCGGCCGCGCTCGGGCTCGAAAACTCCGTGTCTCTCTGGAAAACGTAGAATCCGGCCCTCTCAACTAACGTGCCATCTTCGATCAGTTTCTGACGGAGCCTGAGCACGATCGGATGGCGCGGAGCTGCTGACGGTCGTTCCTTCAGCACTGCCGTTGAGCCGGCAAAAACAGCAAAGCCGGTCTCCGTTCGTTGACCTTTTGCCACAGCTCCTTTGTTCTTGCAGTAGAGGATAGGGGCCTTCGATGTCGGCTTCGCCGATCCAGTTATCGGCGTAAGGAGATCCGATCCAAGAACTGGGAGCATCTGCTGAATGCGGGAAAGAAAAACTTCCATGTCTTCGCGATCCGACTCCGGCAGTTTCGCGGTCGTAATGTTGCTGTTCTCCAGCCGGTATCGGCCGATCTTCTTTGCTTCCTCGATCAAACGATTCTCAAGGTAGCGAATGTGTGCCTTGGTCAGATTCTCGTCCTTGCTCACGAATACAACGACCCATACCCAAAAGTCCTTCGAGCGGTGTTGTTTCAGACGATCACGAACGATCTCTGCCTCGCCGATGTAGGCGAGCGGATCGCCAGTGTTCGGGTCAGATCCAAAGAGAAAGTAGACGCCGGAGTTCTCGAGTTCTTCACGAGCGAGCAGCTCGTCGACGTCCGTACGCGGCGCAGCCAGCGCCTTACCCGTCCAGTTTGAAACCTCGCCTGTTCTCAGACGCTTCGCGTCCCCGTGAGGGATGAACAGCTTCAGAGTCGCCGAAGTCTGCCTACGCGCTGCGGAGGACGCGGTGCTCGCCGCGGCGGATGGTCACGCGCTGGGCGTCGAAATATTCCAGGAGGGGGATGGCGTACTTGCGCGTCACGCCGAGCAGCTCTTTGAAATCGCCGGGGGTGACCTCTTTCTTCTCGCGGAGGAACGCCACGAGGCGCTCCTGCGCGGTCTTGAGGGGATCGGCGTGGAAGAGCAACTCCTTGACCCGGACCAGCTTCTTCTCGTCCAGGAGGAACTGGACCAGCTCGCGCGCGCCCTTCTCGTCGAGCCGGTACTTCTGGAAGACCTCGTCGGGGTTCGGCGGGGCGACGCCGGCCTCGCGGAACTCCGCCTCGATCTTCTGGAGCAGCTCCTGCTGGATCCCACTCGGTCGGACGACGTGGGAGGCCAAGCGGACCTTGTCCTTGTCCACGGCCACGAGCCCGGCGGCCTGGAGATCGCCGAGGAGAAAGACGAAGATCCGCTCGGGCAGATCTTGAAGCCGGGTCCGCAGCTCCTCCCGGTTCATCCCGCCCTTCAGCGGGTTCTGCCGGTGGTAGGCCGCGAGGAGGGCCTGGCATTGGCGCCGCAGCCCCTCGGCCACGTCACGGTGGAGGTGGATCTCCCCCTCGCGATCGATGGCGACCGCGAGGCCGGCCCGGGCCAGCTCGCCGAGGAGGGTCTTGATCTCCGACAGCGTGAAGGGCGTCCGGGCGCGCAGGTCGCCGAGTCGCGCCCCCTCCCGCCCGGCGCGGAGGAGATGGGTCTCCAGGACCTGGGCCGGACTGCCGGTCTCGAGGTTCTTGAGGCGGGCGAGGAGGTCCCGGTTCATCCGCTTCGCCTTGGCCGGCGCGATGTCGAGGAGGTCTCCGCCCCCGATCGTGACGATGGGGGAATAGCTCCGGATCACGTAGCGGTCGCGCGGGAGCGCCACGACCGGGCCCTCGAGGCGGAACTGGACCAGGCCGCGCTCCCCAGGCTTCAGCTCGTCCCGATCCAGGAGGATCACGCGCGCCATCACCTCGGTCGTGCCGAGGTGGAAGCGGACGCGGTTCCGCGACTTGAGGGCGCGGGGTGCATCGGGCAAGAGCTCGAGCGTGGCGTCCACCATGAAGGTCGGGCGGAGGACACCGGGGTGGGAGAGGAGATCGCCCCGCTCGATGGCCTCCCGCTCCACGCCCTGGAGGTTGATCGCCGTGCGCTGCCCGGCCACGGCTTCGGTCACGGGCTTCCCGTGCACCTGGATTCCGCGCACGTTGGCCTGGCGCTCCTTGGGGTAGATCTCGACGCGCTCGTCCAGGGCGACGCGGCCCGACGTGAGCGTGCCGGTGACGACGGTGCCGAAGCCCTTGATCGTGAAGACGCGGTCGATGGGGAGGCGGAAGGTGGTGTCGGTCCGCTTCGGGGAGACCGCCTGGGCGAGCTGATCCAGCGCGCGGATAAGCTCGTCGAGCCCCTCGCCGGTCTTGGCCGAGACCGGGACAATCGGCTTGCCTTCGAGGAAACTCCCCTTGAGCGCGCTGGCGACGTCCTCCTTGACCAGCTCGAGCCACTCCGCCTCGACCAGATCGCGCTTCGTCAGGACGACGAGGCCGTCCTTGACGCGGAGGAGCTGGCAGATCGCGAGATGCTCGCGCGTCTGGGGCATGACGCCTTCGTCCGCCGCGATGACGAGCATGACGAGGTCGATCCCGCCGACGCCGGCGAGCATGTTCTTGATGAAACGCTCGTGGCCCGGGACATCGACGATGCCGACGGTGAGGCCGGAGGGGAGGGCGAGGTGGGCGAAGCCGAGGTCGATCGTGATCCCGCGCTCTTTCTCCTCTTTCAGGCGGTCGGTGTCGATCCCGGTGAGGGCCTTGACCAGGGCGGTCTTGCCGTGGTCGATGTGGCCGGCGGTGCCGACGACGACATGTTTTGTAGGGGTCTCACGCATCATGGTCAGGCTCGACGAGGCGCGCGATCGCGCGGGCGAGGTCCTCGAGGTCCGTGTCCTGCACGGTCCGGAAGTCGAGCAGGAGCCGGTCGTCCTTGACTCTGCCGATGACCGGAGGACGCTCATGCCGGAGGCGCTCATCCAGGGCGTGGGCGGAAAAGTCCGCGTTGCCGAGGGCCAGGACCGTCGTGGGAAGCTCGGCGAGCGGCAGCGCGCCACCCCCCACCTGGCCCGTATCCTCACTGACCCGAGCGCTCAGGGACTGAGCCACCTTCGCCGGGATTCGCCGGTAGCATCTCCGGGCGCGGCGGGCCACCAGTGAGGAAGGCTCAGTCAGCATCCGCAGGGTTGGAATCGCCTGCCGGGCGTGTTCCGGATCATCATAGAGGCGCAGGGTGGCCTCGAGGGCGGCAAGGGTCAGCTTATCAATCCGGAGGGCGCGATTGAGCGGATTTTTTGCAAGGCGCGTCACGAGATCCTGTCGGCCGACCACAATCCCCGCCTGGGGGCCTCCTAAGAGCTTGTCCCCGGAGAAAGTCACCAGATCCACGCCCGCCGCCACGGTCGCCTGCACCGTCGGCTCGTGAGGCAGGCCATGGGGGGTCAGATCCAGAAATGAACCTGAGCCCAGATCTTCAATGACCGGGATGCCCCGCTCCTTGCCGAGCGCGGTGAGCTCGCGGGTCGAGACAGACGCGGTGAATCCGAGCACCCGATAGTTCGACGAATGGACCTTCATCAAAAGGGCCGTGTCGGGGCCGATGGCCTCGGCATAGTCCCTGAGATGGGTGCGATTCGTCGTTCCGACCTCCTTGAGACGGGCCCCGGAGCGCGCCAGGATCTCGGGGATGCGGAACTCGCCGCCGATTTCGATCAGCTCACCCCGAGAGACGATCACCTCTCGGCCTCGCGCCAAGGTCTCGAGAGCCAGGAGAACGGCCGCCGCGTTGTTATTCACGACGAGGGCCGCCTCGGCGCCGGTCAGGCGGCGGAGCCGCCCCTCGACGTGAACGTAGCGGGAACCCCGCTCCTTGGTGACCAGATCCAGCTCAAGATTCGAATAGGCCGCCGCGATGCGATGGAGGTGGTCCAGGGCGTCTGCCGCAAGGAGGGCCCGACCGAGATTGGTATGAAGGACCACGCCGGTGGCATTGATGACCCGATCCAGTGAGAAGGCGTGGAGGCCGGCCAGGCGCTCCCGGGCATCTCTTACGATCGCATCGTGGGAACAATCAATCTGGTCGAGGGCGTGATCGGGGCTCTCGAGGATCTGACGACGCCGGAGATCAAGCGCCGCTCGCACGCTCTCGAGGAGAAGGGCGCGCGGGATTTCGGCCGCGCCCTCGGACTCGAGACGGCGCGCGACTTCGTCTACCCCGGGAAGACGGCGGAGCAGAGACTGACGCCCCGCCGGTGGCGCGCCTCCCGAGGAGGGTGGATTCACGCGAGGGGCCATGGCCACGCGCTGGGGGCGGTGTGCCGCGCTACGGGCCCAGCGCGGCGCGGATGGCATCCATGAGGTTCGCCTCCCAACGCCCGGTGGTCGAACAACTCAACGGGGTGCGCGGCTTGACCCCACCCCCGAAGACGGCGCTCCACCCATACAGCTCGGTCCGCATCTTGGTGTTGATCTGGACCTGGGTGTGGCTACTGTCCACCGCGTGAACAAAGATGGTGAAGTTGACCAGCGCCTGCCCCTCGACGCGGCTCCCCCCGAAGCTCCCACAATCCGCATAGAGGCCGATCATCGTCGGGAGATCGTCCGACGCCAAGACGCCCGAGTCCCTGGCGATGGCCTTCAGCGGGAAATTTTCCCTGGCGAAGACCCGGATCATGGCCTGCCAGACCGTGTTCGTGGGTGCGTCGAAGGTCTCCCGATAGGGCCCTGGGAGGATCGGCGAGACATACGGATGACCGCACCCCGTGAGAAGCAGCAGCCCGAGAATGGCCGCGCCCCGAGTGAGTCTACCGCGCGTGATGGTCGATCCCACGGTAGGCCTCAATGAACCGGACGATCCGACGCTCATCGAAGGCGTCGAAGGCGTCAATCCTGCTCCAGGCCGTGAGCGCGATCTTCACCTTCATCGGGGGGTAGGGCGCCAGGACCACGCGATCCTTATAGCGCTCCACGATGGGGCGAAGCTTCGCGACGAGGTCCGGGCACTCGCAATTATATTGGACGAGCACGCCCCCGTCCTCCAGATTATGGACTTGAAGCTCTTTCGGGATCGGCACCGTGTGGATCCCCCACGGGGCGATGTACGGGAGGTGAGGGCCTGAGGTCGGGGGATCGGTGTTGTAGGGGATGTGGGGCGTGTCGGCAGTGGCCAGGTGAAGATTGCCGAGGCTCGGGAAAAACTGACCGGGCTGCTGCCACGCCTGGGGCCACCACCAGTAAAGCCCCACCCCGGCCAACGCCACCGCGACGGCGATCGCAACGAACCATTGAACTTGCCCGCGACGGCGCGCCGCCCTCCTCGATCCTTTCTGCTTTCCCTTTGCCATCCCGACCTCGATGGGCCCGCCTGCCGAAACCCCTCTCGTGCTTCCGGCGACTAGAATCGTGGCGGAAGCGCGTGGGAGTCGAACCCACCTCCGACTTGTCTAGAGCCGGACGCCGGATTTGAAGTCCGGGAGGCCCACCGGGATCCTATGCGCTTCCGGGCCATGGAAATCAAGCTCAAGGAGTGTAGCATCTCCGGCCACCCCCGGCAACCGCGGCCGTGTGCCTCCGGCTCCGAACGATGATGCGCGACGCAGAATTCTGGATACTTCGACGGAAGCCCGATAGAGAACGAGCAACGCTGATCAGCAGCGTGCGGCGTCAGTGATGGCCAAGGTAACCCGGCCTGATTGAGGGTCATACGTGTACGTGTTACCGGGGCATTGGAAATTTGGCGGAGGCTGGACAAGCGCGTCTACCGCCGCCCGGTCGGGGGGGAATCTACCTTCCCGACTCGCGTAGATACTCACTGCCCGCCGAAGCGCTGCCGCTGTTGCCAGGTCGGCCGCGAGCCGCGACTGGGCAAGCGGGGCTTGCTCAGTGATCGTCTTGACGGTCTCTTCGGTCGCGCGAAAGTAACTCAGGGCAAGCATGCCCGCGAACGCCAGCACGACCAGGACGATGAGCAGCTCGACCAAGCTAATCCCTCGTTCCCGCCGAGACATCGCGTGCCCTAACCCTCGCTCAGGCTGGGACGGGCGCGCGGCCGCCGGCGAGGGGCGGAAACAGAGTCACGACATCTCCGGACAGGAGTGGCTGGTCCAACTCGGCGTTTCTGCCGTTGACGAGGGTGACCCGGGGAAGGTCATCCGGGATGGCAAGCATCTGGACAAGGTCTCCCACCGTGGCGCCGTCGGGGAGCTCCATATTCGCCGCGTTCCCTTCCCCTCCGGGGAGATACGCGGTCAGGGTGGCAAAAAGACGAACCTCGATCTTAATCGGGCACGACACGACTCGGAGAGGCCGCAACCAAGGGACGAGGCTCTTCCCGAGGGCGGAGTCGGAGGGATTCTCCCATCCGAAGCCGATCGGGGTTTGAGAGACGGTTCCATCGGACCATGTCATCTACCGTCACTCCGTAAAGCCGGACGATGGTGCCGAGGGTTTCCCCTTGCCGAACCACATGGACGTCGTCCCCCACCCCCTTCTCGCGCGGGCGGCGCGGCATCACGGGAACCACAAGCTCCGTTCCCGCTCGAAGAGCGGCCCGGGGCAGCAGGTTCACTTCGGTAATGCGGGCCGCGGTGGTTCCGTAGAGCCGCGCCACCTCCTCCACCCGCTGGCCTTTGGCCAAGCGATGAACCACCCATCGCACTGGCGTGTCGTGAGCGGGTTCCGCAAGGCCCGCGGAAACGGCGTCCGCGGTCCCGTGGGGAACGCGCAGAGGGTAGTGAGAGGGAGTCAGAGGCGTGACCGCCACCTTGAGGGCAGGGTTCAGTTCTCGCAGA
>JACOUJ010000117.1 GCA_016177865.1 Candidatus Rokuibacteriota bacterium | reverse complement strand
TCTCTCGCTTGGGAAAGATTTCTCATTGACACCGCTCCCTTCTCCCCGTAGAGTGATGTGGCGCCCGTCTAGCCTGTCTCGATTCATCCCCGGGAAGGCGGATTCCCGCTCATGAGCCAAGCCAAAATCGCTCTGCGGCCCTTGGGGGTTACGGCATGAATCGTCCGGGAGACACCTCTATGCTTGGAACTCGCCGGGGGTGTTGCCGCGTCTCTTCGGCGCTTCCTGTCCTGACCATGATCGTCCTGGCGGTCGCCCCGGCGGCCCTGGCCGAAACCGCCGGGGGGGGAACGGCCGCGGCTCGGCAACACGCCGGTGGCGAGGCGACCCTCAAACTCCCCGACCTCGGACAGGTCGACTTCAGCGGCGTCAATGGCCGAACCCTCTTGACGTGGGGGCTCCTCGTGTGCGTCCTCGGCCTCCTGTTCGGGCTCGTGATCTTCAATCAACTCAAGCGCCTGCCCGTTCACGAGTCGATGCGAGAGATCTCGGAGCTCATCTACGAAACCTGTAAGACCTACCTGATCACGCAGGGGAAGTTCCTCGTCTTGCTCGAAGTGTTCATCGGTATCATCATGGTCTTCTACTTCGGGGCGCTGCAGCGCTTCGAGTCCGTGAAGGTCGCGATCATCCTCCTCTTCAGCGTCATCGGCATCGCGGGCAGTTACGGGGTCGCCTGGTTCGGGATCCGGATCAACACCTTCGCGAATTCACGCACCGCGTTCGCGAGTCTTAAGGGCCAGCCGCTTCCGGTGTATGAGATTCCTCTGAAGGCCGGCATGAGCATCGGCATGCTCCTGATCAGCGTGGAGCTGTTCATGATGCTCTGCATCCTGCTTTTCATCCCGGGGGATTACGCCGGGCCGTGTTTCATCGGCTTCGCCATCGGGGAGTCGCTCGGCGCGGCGGCGCTCAGGATCGCGGGAGGGATCTTCACCAAGATCGCCGACATCGGCTCGGATCTGATGAAGATCGTGTTCAACATCAAGGAAGACGACGCGCGCAACCCCGGCGTGATCGCCGACTGTACCGGGGACAACGCTGGAGATTCGGTCGGCCCCACCGCCGACGGCTTCGAGACCTACGGAGTGACAGGGGTCGCGTTGATCTCCTTCATCGTAGTGGCGGTGCCCAAGGAGGTCGTGCAGGTCCAGCTCCTGGTGTGGATCTTCGTGATGCGCATCATGATGATCGTCGCGAGCGGCCTCTCCTATCTGGTGAACGCGGTGATTGCGAAGAGTCGCTACACGGGCGCCACGAAGATGAATTTCGAGGCGCCGCTCACCACGCTCGTGTGGCTCACCTCGCTCGTCTCCGTCGGGCTGACGTATCTGGTCTCGTATCTCCTCATCCCGGGACTCGGGGACGGCACTCTCTGGTGGAAGCTCTCGACGGTGATCACGTGCGGGACCCTCGCCGGCGCCATCATCCCCGAGCTGGTCAAGATCTTCACGTCAACGGAGTCCCGTCACGTCCGCGAAATCGTCACCTCCGCCCGTGAGGGGGGCGCCTCGCTCGGCATCCTCTCCGGCCTGGTGGCCGGCAACTTCGCCGCCTACTGGCTGGGGATCGTCATGGTCGCCCTGATGGGGATCGCCTACGGGGTGAGCACCGCGGGCCTGGGAGACCTGATGGTGGCCGCGCCCGTCTTCGCGTTCGGCCTGGTGGCCTTCGGCTTTCTCGGGATGGGTCCGGTCACGATCGCGGTAGACTCCTACGGTCCCGTGACCGACAACGCCCAGTCGATATTCGAGCTCAGCGTGATCGAGCAGATCCCGAACGTCAGGCAAGAGATCAGGAGGGATCACGGGTTCGACGTGAACTTTGAATCTGCCAAGCACATGCTCGAGGAGAACGACGGCGCAGGAAACACGTTCAAGGCCACGGCGAAACCGGTGCTGATCGGCACGGCAGTGGTCGGGGCCACGACGATGATCTTCTCCATCATCATCCTCCTGGCCGCGGGGCTGACCCAGAACCTGGACAAGCTCTCGCTCCTCCACGCCCCATTCCTCCTCGGGCTCATCGCCGGCGGCGCGGTGATCTACTGGTTCACGGGCGCGTCCATGCAGGCGGTGACGACGGGCGCCTACCGCGCGGTGGAGTTCATCAAGGCGAACATCAAGCTGGAGGGGGTGACGAAGGCGTCAGTCGCCGACAGCAAGAAGGTGGTCGAGATCTGCACGCAGTACGCGCAGAAAGGGATGTTCAATATCTTCCTGACCGTCTTCTTCTCGACCCTCGCGTTCGCGTTTTTCGAGCCGTACTTCTTTATCGGGTACCTCATGTCGATCGCGCTGTTCGGTCTCTTTCAGGCGATCTTCATGGCGAACGCTGGCGGGGCGTGGGATAATGCCAAGAAGATCGTCGAGGTGGAATTGAAGGAGAAGGGCACCGCGCTCCATGCCGCCACCGTCGTCGGCGACACCGTCGGCGACCCCTTCAAAGATACTTCGTCGGTTGCGATGAACCCGATCATCAAGTTCACCACCCTCTTCGGGCTCCTCGCAGTGGAGCTGGCCGTGTCGCTCACGGCGGAACGGGGATCGACGTTCAGTCACGTCCTGTCCGGGCTGTTCTTCGCCCTCTCACTGATCTTCATCTGGCGGTCGTTCTATGGCATGCGGATCCCGGCTGAGCGCTCCTGAGAGGATGCGGAAAACTCGACCCGCGCTTGCCCGACCTCACCGACCGACCGCGGCTGGTTCGAGCGCGGGCTTGGCCCGCGCAACCTTGGGGGAGGTTCGGAAGGGGGCCGTCGAGGGCCCCCTCCGAGTGATCTGATGGAGTGGCTCTACTCGCTTCTTCTCGGATCATATTCCCTCATGGATCTGATTCACTGGGGGGGGTACCTTGTCATCGTCGGCATCGTCTTTACCGAGACCGGCCTCTTGGTCGGGTTCTTCTTGCCCGGGGATTCCCTCCTCCTGACGGCCGGCTTGGTGGCGGCCGCCGGAGGGCTGGATATCTGGCTCCTGAACGGGCTCACCATGGCGGCGGCGATCGTGGGGGATAGCGTCGGCTACTATATCGGTGCCACAACGGGGCCCAGGATCTTCACGCGTGAGAAGTCCCTCCTCTTCGCCCGCGATCACCTTCTCAGGACAAAGCGGTTCTATGAGCGGCACGGCGGAAAGACCATCGTGCTCGCCCGATTCATCCCGTTCATCCGCACCTTTGCCCCCGTGGTGGCCGGCGTCGGGCAAATGGCCTATGCGCGGTTTCTGTCTTTCAATGTCTTCGGAGGAATCGGATGGGTGGCGAGCATGACCGGGGCCGGATATCTTCTGGGCCGGACCATCCCGAACATCGCCCAGCACATCCACGTGGTCGTCGCTCTTGTGATTCTCCTTTCGATCCTGCCGATCGTGAACGAGTTCCTGAAGGCGCGCCGGAGGCAAAAAGCGGCGGCGCCTCGGCGAGGTGAGGTCACACATGTTTAATCTGATCCCGAGGGAAGAGAAGTTCTTCGACCTGTTCGAGCGCCAATCCGAGAATATCGTGGCGGCCTCCCGGGTCCTCCGCGAGATGATGGCCCGCTTCGAAGAAGCCCCAGCGTTCGCCCGTCAGATCGTGGACCTGGAGCACGCGGGGGATACCCTCACGCATGAGCTGGTGCGAAAGATCAACACGACGTTCGTGACCCCGATCGACCGGGAGGATATCTACGCCTTGGCGAGCCGGCTTGACGACGTCCTGGACCTGATTGAGGCGGTTTCTGACCGGCTGATCCTCTACAAGATCAAGGCCCCCACCGAGGGGGCCCGCCAGCTCGCCGAGATCATCGAGCAGAGCGCCGAGGAGACGGACAAGGCGGTCCGCTGCCTCCGGACCCTCTCCCCCTTCTATCACAAGCACTGCATCGAGGTGAACCGGCTCGAAAACGAGGCGGACCGGATCTACAAGTCTCTCGTTGCCGACCTCTTTGAGAACGAGGACCCGGTCGCGATCTTCAAGTGGAAGGAGCTCTACGAGACGATGGAGGAGGTCACGGACCGCTGCGAGGATGTGGTGAACGTGATCGAAGGCATTGCCCTCAAAAACGCGTAATGGACCCGGGCCTCCCGCTCGTCAGCTTCATCGTTCTCGTCGCCCTTGTCTTCGACTACTTCAACGGCTTCCATGACGCGGCCAACTCCATCGCCACGGTGGTCTCCACCCGGGTCCTCACCCCCATGCAGGCCGTGGTCTGGGCCGCCTTCTTCAACTTCGTGGCCGCCTTTGGCTTCGGCGTCAACGTGGCCCGCACGATCGGCAAGGGCGTCGTGGAGGCCGCGACCGTGGATCAGTGGGTGATTGTGGCCGGGCTTGCCGGGGCAATCCTCTGGGACCTGATCACCTGGTACTACGGGCTCCCGACCAGCTCATCCCATGCCCTCATCGGGGGGTTTGCCGGAGCTGCCGTCGCGAAGGCCGGGTGGGGGGCGTTGGTCCCGGCCGGACTCGTCAAGATCGGGATCTTCATTGTCCTCTCCCCTCTTCTCGGGCTCACGCTCGGTTTCGCATGCATGGTCGCGGTTCTCTGGCTCTTCCGCCGGGTGGCCCCGGGGCGGGTAGACCGCGCCTTCCGTCGCCTTCAGCTCATCTCGGCGGCCCTCTATAGCCTTGGCCACGGGACCAACGACGCCCAGAAGACGATGGGCATCATTGCGATCCTCCTCTTTTCGGCGGGCTACCTCGGCTCCGAGTTCTACGTGCCGTACTGGGTGATCCTCTCGGCCCACGCCGCCATCGCCCTTGGAACCTTCGCCGGCGGGTGGCGGATCGTCAAGACGATGGGGATGCGGATCACCAAGTTGAGGCCCGTCGGAGGGTTTTGCGCCGAGACGGCCGGGGCGGCGACCCTGCTTGGCACGGCCATCGCCGGGATCCCCGTCAGCACCACGCACACCATCACCGGGGCCATCGTCGGGGTGGGGGCCACGCAGCGGCTCTCCGCGGTCCGGTGGGGAGTGGCGGGGCGGATCGTCTGGGCCTGGATCCTCACGATCCCCCTCTCCGCCGCAATCTCCGGCCTCGCGTTCCTTGTCTTGATCGCGATCCGCGGACTCTTCGCCTAGCGCCGTCCCGCGATTAGGCCCAAGTCGATCGAGTCACATTAGGGGATGGCGATTCCACATCCCATGACAGCTCGGTGGGCCGGCGGGATCATAGAAGGAAGCCTTCTGGGCCTGGCTCGGTTTCTTCGCCTGCTTCCCTTCTCGACCATCGAATGGGTCGGCCGCCGGCTCGGAGATCTCGCCTACTATGCCCTCCTCCGACGCCGGGCCGTGGCCAGAGAGAATCTGACCCTGGCCTTCGGGCACGACCGAAGCCCCGAAGAGCTGGAAGGCCTCTGCCGTCAAACGTTTCAACACCTGGGGATGACGTCTGTGGAGGTCTTGCGCTTTCTTTTTCCCTCTCCGACCTTTCCCTTGTCACGCATACGCGTGGAGGGATTGGATCACCTGAGATTCGCCATGGATCGGGGGAAGGGTGCGCTCCTCTTGACCGCGCACTTCGGCAACTGGGAGCTTCTGGCCGCCGCCCATGTCCTCTCCGGGTACCCGCTCAGCGTGGTGGCGCGACCCATGGATTCTCCGATCTTGAATCGGCTCGTGACCCGATTCCGGGAGGGGAGCGGCTTCGAGATCATAGGAAAGCGCCGGGCGCTCGCGGAGGTCATCGACGCCCTGCGCCGCCAACGAATGGTGGCCATCCTCCTCGACCAGAACGTCACCCGTCGCGAAGGGGTCTTTGTCCCCTTTTTCGGTCGAGCGGCCTCCACCTCCAAAGGTCTTGCACTTCTCGCCCTCAGGACCAAGGCCCCTGTGGTCCCGATCTTCATTCGCCGGGAAGCCGACGGCGGTCACCGAGTCTTCGTTGAGCCTGAAATTCCTCCGCCGAGGACCGAGGACCGGACCAAAGACATCACGGCCTTCACCGCGGCGTTCACCCGGTGCGTCGAAGAAACGATTCGACGTTGGCCCGAGCAGTGGTTCTGGGTGCACCGGCGCTGGAGGACCCGTCCAGCTCACGAGGTGTAACCCTGCGCCATCATCGGTTGGTATGGGTCATAGTTGCGGGCATCGTATCCGCCTTGGCGGTCCCGGCCCTTGCGGAGGAACCGCTGGGCCCGTACCTCCTCTCCCTCAAAGGGAGAGAGGCAGGCCGGCTGACCGGGCGCCTTTTTTTTGAATCCGCGAAGCCGGGAGGCGCCGCGAAGCCGCTGGCCGGAGTCGCGCTTCTCGCCCTTCCCTCTGCGCCTCCCCTCTGGGCCGGCCTGGGCCAGCTTCGCCAGGAATATCGGGCCTCCGGGGCAGAGTACCGGAACGTGCTGGGGAAGTTCGAGCGCCTCATCCAGGATTACCGACAACGGGTTGAGACGGAGGGTGGAAGCAAACTCGTCCGGACCACGGTTGTAGACGACGAGGGGCGCTTTGAGCTTGTCCTCCCGGGAGGGAGCTGGGTGCTTGTCGTCAATCACTCGATCGTCACGCCCATCAAGGGCCCCCCCCCGAAGGCAAAGCGCCCGCCTCCGCCCGCGTCTTCCGGTGGCTTCGGCCCTCCGTCTTTCCTGCCGGGGCCCGCCCCTCCCACGAAGGTGAGGGAGGTAAGTCTCTGGGCGTACCGGATCGATGTCCCGGAG
>JACOUJ010000116.1 GCA_016177865.1 Candidatus Rokuibacteriota bacterium | reverse complement strand
GGCCCTGGCCGCGCTGGGCGTGGTTCGACCGTACCTTCTCTTCGTGGGCAATCCCAAACCGCACAAGAACCTCCCGTTCCTCCTCGACGTTTTTGCCAAGCTCGCCCCAACCGTCCCCTCACTCTCCCTCGTCGTCGTAGGGGCCTCGGCCCCGTCGCTCCGGACCCAGTTAGATAGCCGAATCGCCCGGTCCGGGCTCACGGGCCGGGTGCTCCTCCTTCGCTATCTGCGCACCGACCAGCTCCTGGTTCTCTACCAGGGGGCGCTCGGACTTGTCCCGCCCTCTCGATACGAAGGATTCGGACTTCCGGCCCTGGAGGCGATGGCCTGTGGCACTCCCGTCGTGGCATCGAACGCCGGCGCGCTTCCCGAAGTGGTGGGAGAGGCCGGCTGGCTTCTCCCCCCGGATGACCACAACGCCTGGCTCACCGTCCTCCGAGAGCTTTGGCGCGACACCGCCCTCCATGACAAATTCCGGGTGGCGGGGCAAGAGCGAGCGAAAACCTTCACCTGGCAACGCGCTGCGGCGGCCACCGTGAGCGTGTACGACGAGGTGGTTGGCAGAGGACCTGAGGTATAATGGAGCGTTCCATGCGCGTCGCCATCGTCCATGACTGGCTCAACGGCATGCGTGGCGGGGAACGGGTCCTCGAAGCCCTTCTCGATCAGTTTCCCCAGGCCGCGCTCTACACGCTCCTCCACACACCCGGCCGGGTCTCACCGGCCATCGAGGCATGCCCCATCCGGACCTCCTTCATCCAGCGCCTCCCGATGGCCCATCGCCACTACCGCCGCTACCTCCCTCTCTTCCCCATGGCGGTGGAGCGATTTGACCTCTCGGCATTCGACCTCGTCCTCTCGACCAGCCACTGCGTGACCCTGGGCGCGCTCACGCCTGCGGCGACCTGCCACATCGGCTACTGCTTCACCCCCATGCGCTACGCCTGGGACATGACGGCGGAGTATCTGGCCTCCTCCCAGCTCGGCCCGGTCGGAAGGCTTGTCTTCCCGCCGCTCTTGACATGGCTCCGGACGTGGGACCGGAGCGCAGCCCAGCGTCCTGATTTTTTGGCGTGCATCTCCCATCACGTCGCGCGACGGGTCGCGAAGCACTATGGCCGGACGGCACGCGTGATCTACCCTCCGGTCGAGACGGACTTCTATGTGCCGGACGGTCGGTCCGCCGAAGACTCGTATCTGGTCGTTTCCTCCTTCGCCCCCTACAAACGGATTGATCTCGCGATCGAGGCGTTCAACCAAATGGGGAAGCGTCTGGTCGTCATCGGAACTGGGCAGGAGGAACGGCGACTTCGGGCGATCGCGGGCCCTTCGATTACGTTTCTTGGATGGCAACCGGACACAGTGCTGCGCGAGCACTATTCCCGGTGTCGCGCCCTGATCTTTCCGGGGGAGGAGGACTTTGGAATCGTCCCGTTGGAGGCGATGGCCTGCGGCCGCCCCGTGATCGCCTTCGGAAAAGGCGGGGCGACCGAAACAGGCATTGACGGGGTCACAGGGCTCTTCTTCCACGAGCAGACCCCGGAGACCCTCAGGGCGGCGGTGACCCGTTTCGAACAAATGATGTTTGACCCGGCCACCATCCGCGCCCACGCTGAGCGCTTTGCCCGGCCGCGCTTTCTCGATGAGATGGCCGCGTTCGTCGAGGAGTGCCTCGACATCCACCGGCGGAACCAGAAGGGTGAATCCCTCCCATGCTGAGGGAGCGTCAACAATTCCTTCTGCTCGCCCTCCTCGCCGCCGATACCCTCGCGGCCACCTCCGCGTTTCTCGGCGCCTTTGGTCTTCGCTTCCATACCCCGTTCCTCCCGACGCCCGTGGAGTATCCTTCGCTCGGCCGCTACCTCCCGCTGCTCTTCGCCGTCCTGTCGCTTCAGGCCTTCGCCTTTCAACTGGTGGGCCTCTATCGGATCCGCCGGGAGCGCTCCAAGGCGGATGAGGCCTTCGCTCAGGCCCGAGGCGTCACCCTGACCACTATCCTTCTGGTGGCCGCGACCTTCTTCATCCGGAGCGAGTCCTACTCCCGCCTTTTCATGGTCGTCTTCTGGGGGCTCGACCTCATTTTCGTCTTCGGTGTCCGGCTAGGAATCCGTGAAATCCTCCGGCACCTCCGCCGACGGGGCCGCTTCCTCCGTCACGTCTTGATCGTCGGGGCAGGGGCGCTGGGACGAGAGGTGGCCCAGACCCTCCGGGGCCACCCGGAATTGGGACTGCGGGTCACGGGCTTTCTCGACGATCAACTCCCGGTTGGGGAACGGATCGAAGGGCGGGAAGTCCTGGGTGGCTACGAAGCCGTACGGTCGGTTGTGCAGTCGCATCGCGTGAGCCAGATCTTCATCGCGTTGCCGCTGGAGGCCCACCAAGAACTCATGAAGATCCTCAACAGTCTGGAAGGGGAGCTGGTGGACGTCAAGGTGGTCCCCGATATTTTGCAGTTCATCACTCTTCACTCCGCCGTCGAGGAGCTTGACGGCCTCCCCATCATTGGGCTTTCCGAGTCCCCCATCACGGGGTGGCCCCGCGTGCTGAAGCGCTTCCTCGACCTCTCCTGCGCCGCTCTCGGGCTCCTTCTCCTCTCGCCCGTCTTGGCCCTCATCGCCTTCGCTGTCAAGCTCTCCTCCCACGGGCCGATCCTCTACGGGCAGGAGCGGATGGGACTGGACGGGCGGCGATTTCTCATGTACAAGTTTCGGACGATGCTCGCGGGAGCCGAGGACGATCTCGGCCCGGTCTGGGCCGCGCCCGACGACGCCCGCAGAACGTGGGTGGGACGTTTCCTCCGCCGCCTGAGCCTCGATGAGCTGCCTCAGCTCTGGAATGTGATCACGGGGGAGATGAGCTTGGTTGGCCCCCGCCCTGAACGGCCGTATTTCGTCGAACAGTTCAAGGCCCGGGTCCCCCAGTATATGCTCCGCCACAAGGTGAAATCGGGCATGACCGGGTGGGCGCAGATCAACGGCTGGCGCGGCCAATCGTCTGTCGAGAGGCGGATCGAGTACGACCTCTACTACATCGAGAACTGGTCACTCGCCCTCGACCTCAAGATTCTCATTTTGACTCTGTGGAGGGGATGGCGCGACCGCCATGCGTATTAACTTGTTAGCTAGGAGGGGGAGTCCCAACCACTCCTCCCTCCTGTACCTCCCCCACCGGGGTTCATCCATGCGCGAGCACTCTAGTATTT
>JACOUJ010000115.1 GCA_016177865.1 Candidatus Rokuibacteriota bacterium | reverse complement strand
GCGGGCTTCGCCCGCGCAACCCCGGGGGAGGTTCGGAAGGGGGGCGTGCCCCCCTCCAAGTCCAACGAAGAAATGCGACGCTTATCGCCACGGCACTAAAAGACCACCGAGGGCTGGTGAGTGCCGAATACCTCCCGGAGCGAGTCGCAGATCTCACCGAGGGTCACATCGGCTTTCACCGCGTCCAGGATGAATGGGAGGAAGCTCGCATGGCCGCGGGCTGCCTGCTCAAGCGCCAATCGGGCCTCCGCCACGACCCGGGCGTTGCGACGGGCGCGGAGGTCGTCGAGGAACAACTGACGGCCCGCCTCGACCTCGGGATCAATCGCAAAGAGGCCCGAAGGCAGCGGCTCTTCGGTCACAAACTCGTTCACCCCCACGACGACTCGGGCCTTGGTCTCCAGCTCCTGCTGATACCGGTAGGCTGCCTCCTGGATCTCCCGCTGCATAAAGCCGATGGCGTGAAGCGCCCCACCCATCCCTTCAATCTTGTCAATGTACGCCAGGACCGCCTCCTCGATTTCGTCCGTGAGCCGCTCCACCATGTAGGCGCCGCCCAACGGGTCCACCGTGTCCGCCACCCCGGACTCGTAGGCCAGGATCTGTTGGGTCCTCAACGCGATGCGGACCGCCTGCTCGGAGGGAAGCGCCAAGGCCTCGTCCATGGAGTTGGTGTGGAGCGACTGGCACCCACCGAGGACGGCGGCGAGGGCCTGGAGAGTGACCCGAACGATGTTGTTCTCTGGTTGCTGCGCCGTCAACGTGCTCCCGGCCGTCTGGGCGTGGAAGCGGAGCATCCACGATCGCGGATCCTTGGCTCCGAAGCGCTCCCGCGTGACCCGGGCCCAGAGGCGACGAGCGGCTCGAAATTTCGAAACCTCTTCCAGAAGATTATTGTGGGCATTGAAGAAGAACGAAAGCTGTGGAGCGACCTCGTCTACGGGGAGGCCGGCCTCCTCGGCCGCTCGGAGATAGGCGATCCCGTTCGCCAGGGTGAACGCCACCTCCTGGACGGCTGTGGCCCCGGCCTCACGGATGTGATACCCCGAAACGGAGATCGTGTTCCAATGGGGGACGCGCGTGCGGCAGAAGGCGAAGAGGTCCGTGATGAGGCGGAGCGACGGTCCCGGCGGATAGATGTACGTTCCGCGCGCGATGTACTCCTTCAGGATGTCGTTCTGCACGGTGCCGGAAAGCTGACCAGGGGCGACCCCCTGCCGTTCGGCCACGGCAAGGTAGAGCGCGAGAAGAACCGCCGCCGTCGCGTTGATCGTCATGGAGGTCGAGACTCGATCCAGCGGGATCCCCTGAAATAAGGCGAGCATATCGTCGAGGCAGGAGATGGCCACGCCCACGCGGCCGACTTCCCCACGGGCCGCCCGGGCGTCTGAGTCATACCCCATCTGGGTCGGGAGGTCGAAGGCCACCGACAGGCCAGTCTGCCCTTGGGCCAGGAGATACTGGTAGCGCGCATTGGTCTCCCGCGGGCTCCCAAACCCGGCGTACTGGCGCATCGTCCAGAGGCGGCCCCGGTACATGGTCGGCTGGACCCCTCGCGTGTATGGGAACGCGCCCGGAAACCCCAGGTCCCGAAAAGAATCCCACTTAACAAGATCCCGGGGCGCGTAGAGCGGCTGAATCGGCGTCCCCCACGAGGTCTGGAAGAGGGCGTCCCGCTCGGGGGCTCGGGCCAGGGCCGGGCGGAGGACAGACTTCTCCCAAGCCTCGAGGGCGGCTTCGACGCGTCGCCGCTCTTCTCCAGTCATAGCGGGAGGTTCCCATGCTTTTTGGGCGGGTTCCGGTCACGCTTGGTCTGGAGGAGCTCGAGGGCCGCGCAAAGGCGCTTTCTCGTCTCGCGAGGCTCGATCACATCGTCAATATATCCGCGCTCGGCGGCGATGTACGGATTGGCGAACTTCCGGCGAAACTCGGCAATCTTCTCTTCCCTCAATTTGACGGGGTCCTCGGCCATCTCCAGTTCTCGCCGGTGGAGGATGTTGACCGCCCCTTCGGGCCCCATGACCGCGATCTCGGCCGTGGGATAGGCGAAGTTGGCGTCCCCGCGGATCTGCTTGGAGGACATGACGCAATAAGCGCCGCCGTAGGCCTTCCGGGTGATGACCGTCAGCTTGGGGACCGTCGCCTCGCAGTAAGCGTAGAGAAGCTTGGCCCCGTGCTTGATGACCCCGCCGTGCTCCTGGCCAGTCCCAGGGAGAAACCCGGGGACATCCTCGAACGTGAGGAGCGGGATGTTGAAACAATCACAGAACCGGACGAAGCGGGCCCCTTTCAAGGAGGAGTTGATGTCGAGGCAACCGGCCAGGTGCAGCGGTTGATTGGCGACAACGCCCACAGGCCGCCCGTTGAGGCGCCCGAAGCCGATAACGAGATTCGGCGCGTAGTGAGGCTGGACCTCGAGGAAGTAGTGGTCGTCTAGGACTGTACGGATGATCTCTTTGATGTCGTATGGCTTCCCCGGGTTATCGGGGACCAGGGTCTGGAGGGGTTCGTCCAGACGATCCGGCGGGTCCAGCGTGGGACGGTGCGGTGGGTCCTCCAAGTTATTCTGAGGGAGGAAGCCGAGAAGCTCGCGGATCAGGGCCAGGCACTCCTCCTCGCCCTCGCTGGCGAAGTGGGCCACGCCGGAGAGACTCGCGTGGGTCTCAGCCCCGCCCAGGTCTTCGAAGCTCGCCTCCTCGTGGGTCACCGCCTTGATGACGTCTGGGCCGGTGACGAACATGTAGCTCGTGTTCTTGACCATCACGATGAAGTCGGTGATGGCGGGGGAGTAGACGGCTCCGCCAGCGCAAGGCCCCATAATGGCCGAGATCTGAGGGACAACACCGGAGGCCAGAGTGTTACGGAGAAAGATATCCGCGTACCCAGCCAGGGAGACAACCCCTTCTTGAATCCGGGCCCCGCCTGAATCATTGAGGCCGATGATGGGAGTGCCGGTCTTGAGCGCCAAATCCATGATCTTACAGATCTTTCTGGCGTAACTCTCTGAAAGGGATCCACCAAAGATCGTGAAGTCCTGAGCGAAGACGTAGGCGGGGCGACCCCCGATCCGGCCGGCCCCGGTGACCACCCCATCTCCCAAGACCTTCTGCTTCTCCATGCCGAAGTCGGTAGACTGGTGAACAACAAAGCGGTCCGCCTCCTCAAAGCTCCCTTTGTCTAAGAGGAGGGCAAGCCGCTCCCGGGCGGTCTTCTTGCCAGCCTTGTGCTGGCGCCCGATCCGCTCCGGTCCCCCGCCAAGCTCAGAAAGCTCGCGGAGCCGCCGAAGCTCTTCGAAGCGCTCTTCGAGTCCCATGGCCCCCCTCTGAGTGAAAGGGATTATAGGCCCCGAAATCGCGGAAAGTCAACGCTTTTGGACGAATTGGCGTTGACTTACGTTGCATCGCTCTGGTATAAAAAGATCATGATTATCACGATTTCCCTGGCGGTCATGGCTTTAGCGGTACTGCTCTTTGTCGGGTTTACCATCCCCGCTCTTTGGGAGATCAAACGGACCTCTCGGAGTGCTGCCGACACACTTGACACCATCCGCCGAGAAATCCACCCCCTTTCCACCCAACTTCAGGGAGCCCTCGAAGACCACCGGGATCTGACCCACCGAGCAAGTCGGGAGATGGCGCGGATCGAGGAGCTCACGGAGCGGGTGAAGGAATTGACAGAGCGATGGGGACGGATCGTGGGGTTCGCCGCCACGGTGGGGCGGGTGGGCCAGATCGCCGGTGCCGTGCACGGAGTTCGAAAGGGCCTTGATGTCTTTCTCACGCGATTGACCAGAAGGAGGTGACTCGAGATGGCAGATGATCGAGACGGTGGAAGCTTGGTTGCTTTCCTCTTCGGCGCGGTGCTGGGCGCGGGCTTGGCCCTCCTCCTCGCCCCTCGGACCGGCAAAGAGACGCGCGAGCTTCTCAAGGAGAAACGTGAAGAGTTCACCAAGCGGGCCAAAGAGAGTGTGGGCGAAAGCCGGGAGCGTGCCGAGGACTTCGTCCAGAAGGGACGCGAGTTCTTCGAGGAGCAGAGCGAGCGCTTGATTTCGGCCTTTGAGGCCGGCAAGGAGGCGATGCGCGAGGAATTCGCGCGGCGCAAAGCATCGGGCGACGACGTCGGCGTCTAGGTCGAGATTAGAGGTGGATGGCGCGGCCGAGGGCGCCCAGGGAGGCTTCGAGCGAAGCCTCTGAGAGCGTGGGGTGGGCGTGCATGGTCAGGGCCAGCTCCTCGACCGTGGCCTCAAGCGTCTTGCCGAGTCCGAACTCGGCAATCAGCTCCGTCGCCTCAGCCCCGATGATGTGGACTCCGAGGATCTCGCCGGTCTCCCCGTGGGCCACGACCTTGACCATTCCCTCTGGCTCGCCCAATGCGAGGGCCTTCCCGCTCGCCTGAAATGGGAAGCGCCCGATCTTGACTGGGAGCCCCTTGGCACGCGCCTGGGCGTCCGTGAGGCCGAGGCTCGCCACCTGCGGCTGGCAGTAGGTGCAGTTAGGAACTAACGCGAGGTCCACGGGCGGGTGGTGCTCCTTCCCCGCGATCACCTCTGCGGCACGCACCCCTTCGGCCATCGCCTTATGAGCCAGGAGCGGCGGACCGACCAGATCGCCGATCGCGTAGAGCCCTGGGACTGAGGTCGCCTGGCGACCGTCCACCGTCACGAATCCGTTATTCATCGCCACGCCCAGGCCCTCCAGCCCAAGTCCCTTGATCTTGGCCCCCCGCCCGACCGCCACCAGCACCTGATCGGCCGTCAGCTTCTCTTTCTTCCCTTCTCCGTCAACCTCGACGACGACCCCGGTGGGTCCCGACGTGGCCGAGAGCACCTTGGTGCCCATCCGGAGCGTGATCCCGCGCTTGGTGAAACTCTTGGAGAGCAGGGTTGAGATCTCCTCATCCTCGACGGGGAGGATCCGGTCCAGCGCCTCCAGGAGCGTGACCTGAACCCCATAGGCGGCATAGATGTCGGCAAACTCCACGCCGACAGCCCCGGCCCCGATGATCAGAAGGGACTCGGGCGCGGTCTCCAAGCGGAGGGCCTCATTCGACGTGATGATGCGCTGACCGTCGATAGGGACCGACGGGAGCGACTTCGGCTCAGAGCCGGTCGCGAGGATGATGGCCTTGGCCTTGACGGTCTGCGCCTCGGCTGCGTTCTCAATCCGGAGCTCGGTCGCTGCGATGAGGCTCCCCCG
>JACOUJ010000114.1 GCA_016177865.1 Candidatus Rokuibacteriota bacterium | reverse complement strand
TTGTAAATAGGAATGAGGAGGCAGGGCTTCATCCATGAAACCTTTCGCCCGACCCGAGGAGACACCGTCCTGAAGAGAACAGATGGCCCTCTTCCCAGAGACGGAACTCGACGGCGTCTCGCGACGCCGAGAGTTCGACCCTCAACCGGAACACCTGTCCCGGCCGGAGGGGTTCCTTGAATTTCAGAGCTTCAATCCTCTCGAGAACTACCGCTTTCCCGAAAAGCTCCCGGGCCGCGTCCATCACCCATTGGATCTGCACCACTGCGGGGACCACCGGAAAGTTCGGGAAATGTCCCTCGAACCATCCAAGGTTCTCAGGGACCTTCACCTTCCTCTCACAGAAGCCGTCGGCGACTTTGACTTCGAGCAGATCGGGTGACGTCACAGAAGCATCGTAACCATTCGAAGACAAAGCCGTCAATGCGGCGCGCCTTCACTGAACATCAGACCTGCCTCGACTCCCTTGACTCCAGCTTTCGATGGATCACATCCACAATGTCCTGGATCGTCTGAATGGACTTCAGGTCATCCTCCGTGATCTCTTCCCCAGTTTCCTGCTCGAGTCGTACCACCAGGTCAAACGAGTCGAGGCTATCCAGATCCAGGTCTTCGACCAGACGAGCGGTCGGTACTACCTGGTCGCCGCGAAGGCCAAACCCCGTGGTGAGGACCTCTTTGAGTTTCTCCAAGACCTCGTCTTTCGACAACACCCCAATCCTTTCACTCACCGACGAGTTCTGTGCTCCAACTCGGAGGTGTGAACGCGGGCATAACCGAGGCTCTCTTCATACAACGCTCGGATGGAAGCCGTCATCCGCCGAGCCCCCATCGCGACGTTCTCGCGCCGATTGGCGTAATCCTTCGAGGCGATGGGCTCCTCGACCGTGAGTGTGATGCAGACCCTGCGGTCCGGAACCTGATGCCACTTCTGTCCTTTCACCAGGGTCGGGGGATCGCAAGTAATCACCACGGGAACGACGTCGCAGCCACTCTTCAGCGCGACTCGAGCGGCCCCCCGGCGAAAGCGCCCGAGCTGCCCCAGCGGCGAACGGGTCCCTTCCGGAAAAAGGAGAAGGCACCGCCCCTCCCCTAATCGCGTTGCGCCCGCGTTGATCAAGGCCTCGCCTTCGTCGTTCGGAATGTAGCCCGCTCCCCGGACCGCCCAGCGCAGGAATGTGTTGTTCCATGCCGCCTTCTTCGCCACGCAATCCGCCTGTGGCATGCAGGCCAAGAGGAGCACGGCATCAATGAGCGTTGGGTGGTTGGCGACGACCACGTACGGGCCCTCCCTCCGCAGGCGCTCCGTACCGATCCGGGATACCCGAATGAGTCTCAGACCTTCCATGAACCACACGAATGTCCGGAAGCCGAGATGGACAAGCGCCTGAGTACGTATCTCCTTCCCTCGCCTCGGTCCTGGGATGAGGCGAAGGATCGGAACGACCACAAGCCCGATGACGAGAGCGCCAACACCGAACACTCCGAAGGCCAGCCCGGCTCGAAAGACGCGCCACCAGTACGAGACTCTCTCACGCAGCGCGGCAGCGGTTGATGGGAGGGAGCGACCCGCCATCGACCCAGCCGTGGTCAACTGAGGACCGGCATCTGGAAGGCCCGGCCTTGCTAGTCTTGGACCCGTAAGACCTTCCCGTCGACGAAGTGGACGAGGATCGTGTTGAAGCGGTTCTTCCAATATCTCCAGGCATTCGACTCAACGGTCGGAGTGGCGTGCTCAGGCGGGTACCCGATGGCGAGAATCACACCATCCTTAGTCATCCCCGGAAAGACCTTCCCCTGGGCAATTCCGTCTTGGTCTAACCTGCTCATGCTTTCAATCCTCTTCTTGTCGCACGTCTTTCCGAAGAAGCGATCGAGGTGCTTCGCGATAGGGTCGCGTAGGGATCTATGGAACGCCCACGTGTACTGGTGTCCACTCTCGATGAGCGTGAACAGCATGCGCTCTCGGTCGACAGAGTCGATCCGTACCCTCGTGCACAACGGGATCAGCCCCTCGCGCAAATAGTTCACGGAATACAACAGGCGTTGCCCCTCGTCAGGGTGAAGGTTCACCAGCGTGTAGACCTCTGGAACTCCGACCAGATGATATGTGATCTCCACGGATGACGCAGGACCGGTGACGGCCAGCGCCGTCAGTACGGCCACAATGAGCGTGAGTGCTTGCTTCATGGAACCTCCCTCACGACGGCAAGCCGAAACAAAGCCCTGCGGTACGGAGAACGAGAGGCGCGCCTCGGTAACGAGGCTGACTTACGAAGAGAAGCGGGAGGTGTCCGCGGCACCGCGAAAGGCGACATTTTCTCCGCTCCTGGAGAAAAGCCCCGCATGCCCCCCCCTTCGCCAGGATACTAGCAACACGGGTCAAGCGTGTCAAGTCGATCTGCTGCTGCGACATCGCGTCCTGTGGAATCGCTCGTGCAATGATCTCAGAAAAGTAACGCAGCCCGCTACATCAGTCCGCCGATTCGCTCCAACATCCGCCCGACCAACCGCTGAAACAGTGTCTCCGAGGCCTGAGGGTATTTGAGCCGTCTCGCCTCATAGTAGAACGCAAAACGGTCAACGTACTGGGCGACACCATACAAGCGTCCCATCTTCTTCCGGCGGAGAAGGTGAAACGCCTCCTCCCCTTTCAACACTCGGCAGAAAGCCTGCCAGACCCGGTCATCCCGACTGACCACCTGATGGACCAGCGTGGGGAAGGCGTTAAAGAATGCCAGAAACTTTCTCGTGTAAACGATCTCGGGAACAATCTCGCGCAGGACGGTCTCGTCATATTCTGAAAGATCGCGACACGCCCCGCTCAGCCAATGGAGGACCACGTCCGCAGCCAGCCTGGCGCTCTGCACTCCGTACGAGATCCCGTCGCCCGTGAGAGGCTCGATGAGGCCCGCCGCGTCGCCGATGACGAGAACGTTTCGATCAGAGAGCCTCGTTCTTTCCGTAAAAGTGGGAAGCTTGTGTCCGGACACATTCAGGTCGTCGAGAGAGACGCGGTCAGTCCGCAAGATTCGCTCGTTCACAAGAAACTCATGGAGGTACGGCTTGAGGCGCTTGCCAATCGCGACCGGGCCTCCAACACCGATATTCAGAAAATCCCCTTTCGGAAATATCCAGGCATAGCCGCTCGGCAGAGTCCCCCAGTCCACGCGCATCAGGGCGCCGTCAACGCGATCGTCGATGATCCGCTCCCGCTCGATCTCGAAGGAGAGTCCGGCCTGATTGAAAAACGCCTGTTCATTGTTCAGCGCCCGCCGGACGACCCCATTGGCTCCATCAGCGCCGATCAGCACCCGGCAGGACAACGAGCCCGCGCGCGTGAGAACATTGACGGCCCCCTCGCCGTTTTGCTCAAAGCCCTCAACCCCCGTGCCGTCAAACAGCGTTGCGCCTTGGCGGACGGCTTGCTCGACGAGGTAGTTGTCAAACTCCCTTCGCAATGTGCCGTACACCACCGGCTCGTAGTGACGCTTGGTAAATCGCCCGCCGAACTGATAGGTGAAGCACATTCCGTTCATCGCGTTGCGGATTACAGGTTTCACGTCCAGCGGAAGATCATGCAAGACCTTGGCGATGAGCCCACCGCCGCAGGACTTGTCACGGGGGAAGGTCGCCTTGTCGAGAATCGCCACGTTCACGCCGGCCGAAGCCAGAGAGTAGGCCGCGGTGGCGCCTGCCGGCCCTCCACCGGCCACAATGACCTCAAAACTTTTGGGGGGCAAAATGTATCTCCTCAAGGGGAAAGGGTGGCAGTTGTGCAAGAGATCTCCGACCCGGATCACCCCGTCGGGTGACCACCTGCGACCGGAGACCGCGGCTCTCACGCATCCCGATGGGCGGGCTCAACGGGCGCTCTCAGGCGTCTCATCAGCTCTCCGGCTCGTTTCCCGACCGCGACCACATTCGAGAGCTTGATCTCCTCGTAGCCCCGAATCCCATCGGGGAGCCCGGCAATCTCGACGGCCAGGGCATGGGTGGCTGGACTGAGGCGGTCCAGGACGGCCTCGACCAGGGTCTTGTACCACGCGATCAGCTGCCGTTCCTCCCGACGCACCGCCGCGTATCCGAAGATGTCCAAACGTGTCCCCCTGAGTCTCCGCATCGCGCGCAGCATTCTGAGGACCGGGACAAACCATGGACCAAAGCCCAGCTTTCGCTTGAGCCCCCACGCCCGGAGCAACGGGGGATGGAAATGATAGACGAGGCGACGCGGCGCACTGAAGAGGCTTTGCGTCTCGGCGAGGAACGTGGGCTTGAGGTGGAGGCGTGCCACCTCGTACTCGTCTTTGTAGGCCATGAGCTTGTAAAGATGACGAACCACCGCTTGGGTGACCTCTCTCTGCTCCTCACCCACTCGGACCTGCTCAAGCTCGGCCACCTTCAGAACGAACTCCACGTAGGTCTTGGCATACCGGACGTTCTGGTAGTCGATCAGCTCGGCGATCCGGATGGCCAGCATCCGGCGTGACTCCTCGTCGAGGTGGGCCGAGCGGTCGAGCAAGGAGACGTAGGCCCGGGCCTTCTTGCCTGAGAGATGGGCCAGGACCCCGGCCCGTTCCTCCTCAAAGGTGAGTCGGGGCGCCTCCGTCAACGCGCGCACGAGGCCCGGATCGGCCACGGAGAGGCGCCCGTAACGGAACGCCTGGACGTTCTGCTCCACCTCGACCCCGTTGAGGCGAATCGCGCCCTCGATGCTTCCAGACTCGAGGGGAAGGAGGCCGGCCTGATAGGCGACGCCGAGCGCGAAGAGGTTCGTGGTCATGTAGTCGCCGAAGAGGGCCTCCGCAATGCGACGCGCGTCGACCCACACACTCCGCTCCGGGTTCGTGAACCGGGCAATGGTCGCCTTCATGTCCTCGATCGGCGGGGAGAACCACACGTCGCGAACCATCTCCCCGCTCGGCAAGAGCGTGGTGTTGACGACGGCAGCCGTGCCGCCGGGATCGCAGCGATCGAGGTTCACCGGGGTCGACGCCGCCATGAGATCGAAGGCGAGGTAGAGGTCCGCCTTCCCAGCCCCCACCTTGTTCGCCGCAAGGGGCTGCTCCTCCGTCCCGATCACGAGGCTCGAAAGGACCGGCCCCCACTTCTGAGCCGCGCCGGTCTGGTCGTAGCTGAGGACCCGCTTGCCGTCCATCAGCGCGGCGTAACACAGGAGCGCGTTGATCGTGATCACCCCGGTCCCGCCGACACCCGGGATGTAGATGTGGTACGGCCGCTCCAGCTCCACCTTCGGGACCGGCTCCGGGATGGCCTCCCCGTCCAGGACCGGCGGCGTGGGCCGGCGATAGCCCGTCCCCTCCTTGGTTTCGACGGTCACGAAGGAGGGACAGTCGCCGTCCATGCAGGAGTAATCCTGGTTGCAGGAGGAGGTGTGGATCTGCGTCTTCGGACCGAACTCCGTCTCCACCTTGTGGAGGGACATGCAGTTCGTCAGGGCGCCGCAGTGGCCGCAGTTCTCGCAGACCTCGGGGTTGATCACGACGAACGTGTTGGGGAGGGGGAGCTTCCCCCGCTTCTGCCGGCGGCGCCGCTCGTTGGCGCACGTCCCGTCGTAGATGAAGACAGTCACCCCAGGCTCCTCGGCGAACTCCTTGAGGACCCGGTCCTGCTCTTCGACCGGGTAGACGTGGGCATTGGACGCCAGGGTGGCCTTCCGGTACGCCGCGGGATTCTTGGTCACCACGGCGATCCGCCGGACCCCTTCGGTCTCGAGGAGGCGGGTCAGCTCAGGGATCGGTTTCCCGCCGACCATCTCCTGGGCGCCGGTGTTCGCGATATAGCCGTTGTAAAGGATCTTAAAGGTGATGTTGACGCCGGCCGCGACGCAGAAGCGGATGTTCAGATAGCTCGAGTGGAAGAGCGAGCCGTCGCCGACGTTCTGGACCATGTGCCACCGGTCGGTGAACGGTGCCAGTCCGATCCAGGGTAGACCCTCACCGCCGAGCTGGGTCATCGACACGATGTGCCGCTCCGGCTGCTCGATGATAGACGCAAAGGAATGGCAGCCGGGGCTCCCCCAGGCCACCTGACCTTCGATCAGTCGGGTTGAGATGTTGTGCGGGCATCCAGAGCAGTAGTTCGGCGTGCGCCCGGGGAGCGTCTCGTAGGTCCGAGAGCGGATCGCCTTGAGTTCAGCGAGGCGCCCAACAATGCCCGGGTGATCTTCGGTATACGCGAGAAGTCGAGGGCCCAGTCGCTCTGTGATGATGTCGCTATCCATCCCACCCTGGATCGGGAAGAGCGGGGCGCCGACCTCGTCGAACTTTCCGAGGACACGGGTCGGGCGGGGAAGTCCGCAGAGCGCCTCTTTGACCTGAGCCTCCAGAAAGCCTCGCTTCTCCTCGATGACGACGACCTCGTCAAGGTCGTGGGCGAACTCGCGGATCAGCTCGGCATCGACCGGATAGAGGAGCGCGACACGAAGCAGCCGGATACCAAGGCGTCCGAGCGCGGCGTCGTCTAGCCCCATGTCCAGGAGCGCCTGACGGGTATCCGCGTGGCTCTTGCCAGCGGTGATGATGCCGAGCCGGTCGCCCCATGAGCCCACGATGATTCGATCGAGCCGGTTGGCCCGGGCGTAGGCGAGCGCGGCCCGGTGGCGTTCGTAGAAAAGCTGCCGCTCAGTCTCGATGTTCAGGCCGGGAAAGAAGGTGAAGTCCGTGGACTTCTTGAAGGCGCGCCCCTCCAGGGCGAGCTCGGGGAGGACGATTGACGGGCGATCAGGATCGACAACGACCGTCTCGCCGCCGTCGGCCAGGGTTCCGACCAACTTCATCGCCACCCAGCAGCCGCTGAAGCGAGACATGGCGATGGCATGGAGGCCCAGATCGAGGAATTCGCCCGTGGACGCGGGGTAGACGATCGGCATGCCGGCACTCATGAAGGCATAATCGTCCTGGTAGGGCATGGTCGAGCTCTTGGCCTCGTGGTCCTCGCCGCTCAGGACCACGACAGCCCCATGCTTGCTGGTCCCGGCGAAGTTCCCGTGCTTCAGGGCATCGCCGCTCCGGTCTACGCCCGGTCCCTTCCCATACCAAATGCCGACAACCCCGTCGAAGCGCGTGTGGGGATACCGGTCCAGCATCTGGGTGCCGCTCAGGGCGGTCGCGGCCAACTCTTCGTTGGCGCCGGGGACGTGAATGATGTTGTGGTCTTCGAGGAGCTTCCTCGCCTGGCGGAGGGCCAGGTCGTACCCCCCCAGCGGCGATCCCGGATAGCCGCTGATGAACGTCCCGATGCGAAGCCCGGCGCGCCGGTCTCGCCGGTTCTGATCGAGAGGAAGCCGGACCAGCGCCTGGAGGCCGCTCAGATAGACGATCCCCTCTTCACGAAGGTAGCGGTCATCTAACCTGACGTCGGTCGTCACGCCTTGAGTCATCGCACCCTTGCCCGACTGTTTTCTTCCTGTCCCCGGTGGATTTGACACCGTTCCAGGGATAAAGGTAAAATGCCCATAAGCATCTCGTGCCGGACGGGCCGCGTGGCTAAGTTACGACATATCGCATTTATTGTCAAAAATCCCAAGAAGCTCTACGATTTTTACCACCACCTGTTTGGTCTCGAGCAGGTCCGAGTCAGCCCCAACGGCTCCGTGCACGTCACCGACGGCCTCTTCAACTTGGCGTTCCTTCAACAGACCAACAGCCCGGCCGAAGTCGTCAATACCCACCGGGCTGACGGGCATGAGGTGAACCAGACCCAGGGGATCAACCATTACGGGTTCGTGGTGGACAATTTGGAGAGCGTGCTCAGCCGGCTCGACGCCTCGGTCAAACAGGGCCGCAGCCCGCAGAACGGCCGCCCGGCCGAGATGCGGATCATCGATCCCTGGGGAAACAACTTTGATCTCGCGTCCAA
>JACOUJ010000113.1 GCA_016177865.1 Candidatus Rokuibacteriota bacterium | reverse complement strand
GGTCATGGCTTGAGCGGAAGGTAGCCGCAGTCCCGGGCGAAGTTGAGCAGCGCTTTCCTCAAGAGGTTCCGGCCGCGATAAAGTCGGGACATCACCGTCCCTACGGGGCACCCTAGAATCTCCGCGATTTCCTTGTAGGAGAAATCCTCCAGGTCTGCCAGGATCACTACCTCGCGAAAGGGAAGAGGGAGCGCTTCAAGGGCCTGCCGCACCTCGACGTCTCCCACCCGCCGGAAAAACTCCGCCTCCGGAGTCTCGAGCCAGGCGGAACTGTTCCGCTCATCCCCCCATTCGGGCTCGCCCACGTCCCACTCCAGGACCTCGCGGGAAGACTTCTTCAGGCGATTCAGGAAGTGGTGACGCAAGATGGTCAAAAGCCAGGCACGACAATTGGTCCCCGGGGCGAACTGGTCGAAAGCCCGATAGGCGCGGAGATAAGTCTCCTGCACCAGATCCTCCGCCTCGGCGCGTTTCCGTGTCAGCGCCATGGCCATGCCGTATACGCCATCCATGTGGGGAAGCGCTACCTCTTCGAACTCTCGACGCCTTTCGCTCGCCAACGGTCTATCTCGCCCCAACGCCCGGCGTAAAAGTCTCACTAACACAACACTTGAACCAGACTTCTTATTCCCGGACTCGACCCTGGTCTCGCCTACGCGAACGAGCCTACTCGTTCAGCTCGATCCGCCCCGGCCGAGGCCCCTGCGCCCAGCGCTTCATCGCCTTCGCGAAGTCCTGCACGGCCTGCTGCCCGGCGCGCGCTAGCCCTTCCCGGAACTTGGCCATGTCGTTCCACCGGTAGCCGGCGAACTCGGCGTAGAACGGCGCCAGCCGAAGCCCCTCGGCCCGCCGCGCCCTGGAGGCGAGGACGTAGTTCAGGGCCGCTTCGATGGTGAACGGATCGGTCCAGTCCGCCCGGAAGAGGATCTGGCCGGTGTGGCTAAGCAGATACGTCATGTTTGGGAGCGTCCCATAGAGCTTGTGCCCCGTCCCGACGAGGTCGTCCACGAGGATCGGCCGCTCGATCCCGAACTCCTTCTTGAAGGTCCGAGCGCAGGAGAGCTTCTGCTCCATGCTCCGGTGGGCGGGGAAGTTCTCGCCGGGGTGCGCCTCCCGGGTGTAGACAAAGACGAAATTGAAACCCTTGGGCCCGTAGTCGCGGGGCAAAGGCTCGAGCGCCGGCGCCGCCAGCGCGCAGTACGGTCAGGTGAGCGACCCGAATTCGATCAGGAGATCGCGATCCTGCCAGTAGTCGCTGAGTCGGACTTCCCGCCCTGTGGTGGCGAGCGTCGCCGGGAAGTCAGGCGCCTGGGATCCGACGGGCACGAGGGTGCGGAACGAGAGGAAATTGTCGGTCCCGACGAACTCGGCGTAGTTGTAAGCCTCAACCTCGGCCTGCGCACTCATCCCGTGCTCCTCTCGCGGGTGGGGGTTCAGACCCCTATTCTAGCTGAAGCGTGGCCAACGGGGTCCAGTCTTTCTTCGAAAGCTGGTGGGCCGCGACCACCCCCTCATCGGTCAAACTTTCGCATTCGATGCCTGACGACGATGGTCACCTCGGCTATGGCCGAAACGCCGCGGAGGAGGTCCTGCCCGGACCTCCTCCACAAACTGCTTCGATTCTCTTACCTGGCCGCGCTGACCTCCTTGACGGCCACAACCTTGAGCCCGCCAGGACCCGCGTAGAGATCCCCCTTGACCGTCACAACCTTCTCCAGGTGGTCACGGAGAAGCGCGTTGGGGTCCTTGAACGGGGCATCGGCCATGGCCGCGTACATCACGTTGGCCTTTTCGTCCAGCAGATACATCCGGACCCCAGCCTTGTCGCACCCGATGGCACACTCGCGGTGCGACTCGCCCTTGAGTCCGCCGCCAAGCAAACAGACTGCATCCACCACTCGGGCGGTGAGGGTAATGGGAGTGCCCTTCCCCTGGGCAAACCCTGGCGAAGCCGCCAGGATCACGAAGAGACCCAACAGAACTCCGACAAGAACCACTCGCCTCATCATGTTTCTTCCTCCTTTGTAACAGGTTTTGGCCAAATCACGGGTTTCCGCCCCCTTGACGGAAGACGTGCCCGCCTGATAAGGGGGACCGGGGTGTCCCGCCCCCCCTGACGATGTTGGCTACCACATGGCCCCGCCAGGAACCGGCCATTGGGGGAGCTGGAACGAGTCCCGCTCCTGATCAGTTTTCGCCTTCGCTGGTGCGGTCGCGGCAGACGCCGACACTTCGCGCAGTTCCTGCTGTGTGATCACGCCTTTCCTCGCCAGCAGTTCCGCCAACCGCGCCACATCCGCGGTCGTCTCCGCCGAGACGGCCGCGGGCAGTGCCAGCAGCGTCACCATTCCGAGCATCCCGAGATATCGCCTCATTGGTCTCACCTCCTTTCTTGGTGTTATCGTTCTGTTCTGCCGTTTTGTCCTGAGAGAGTCGACCTGAAGATCACCTCCCCTCGGGCACAAAGAGGTCGGTCTTCGGATGGTAGTCACGCCACCCGAACCAGAAGGCCGTAGTGAAGGGGATCCGTTTCAGGATCGTGCCTC
>JACOUJ010000170.1 GCA_016177865.1 Candidatus Rokuibacteriota bacterium | reverse complement strand
CATGGCGCGAGGAGATTCGCCTGGACCACGATGCTCCGAAACCCGGCAACTCGCTTCTTCCTCAGATGGCCAGTGATGCGGCGGGACGGGTCGCGGTCGTCTGGGAGGATCACCGGAACCCGAGGCCGGGCGTTTACCTGAACTACTCGGTGGATTCGGGGCGCACGTGGCTAAGAGAGGAGATGCGGATGGACGCGGATACGGCGGCCGACTTCTCAGGTCTTCGTCCCGGGATCGCCTTGACCAAGGGAGGGACGGCCGTCGTGGCCTGGGAGGTGACGCGAGCCGAGGAGGTCAGGCCAGAGAGCCCTCGGGACATCCGTGCCAGGGTGGTTCAGCTCGCCGCCGGCTCAGGATCGAAGCCGAGTCGCCAGCCGGCCAAATAAGAAAAATCCGGGGCGGAGGAACCCTCCGCCCCGGGGTTCTTGTGCGCCGTGATCTTCTCAGAACCCGAGCGTGTTTGACAGCAGAAACATGCTCGCCTGCCAGGTGCCGGCGTCCAGCACAGTGACCCCCTCGATCTTACGGCCGCCAGGGGGGGCGGTGATGAGAAGCACCCCGCCGCTGGGGGCGCTAGGGTTCCAGGCGGTGGCGGTCTGGGCGACGATATTGTTCGCGACGTAATTCTGAGTGGTAAGCCCACTGCCCAGGAAGTCGATGACGACCGTGGTCCCGCCGGTACCCTGGCAACCGGGTAGGCCCATAAAGACGGCCTGGTCCCGGGCGGGACAGTGCAAGATCAACCGGTTAGTGACGCCGATGCCGGCGGGAAGGAGCGTGATCCAGAGCTTGCTGGTGGATTTATACCCTTCCCAATTCGCCCCCCCCAGGAACCCCCGGGCGGGATGCCGGCTGGGGGTTCCGGCCGCCCAGAAGGCGATCTGCTCTCCCCCGATGAAGCTGACAAAGAGAGCATCGTGGATGACCATTGAAACGGGGTCAGTGCCCGGGCAGACCGCAGTCGCGAGGAATATCGCGGTGGCAGTGTTGATGGCCCCGGCGGGCATCAAGAAGTTTGTGTTCACTACGTTGATCCCGGACCCGTCGTAGCATTTTGCCACTCCCGCCAAGGCAAGTCCGGAGACATTGCCCTTGACAATAACGAGTGAGTTCAGAAGAAGTTGCGAGCTGGCCCGGACGACAGGGAACACGTCTATAAAGCTGAACCCTTCGGCGAAGCTCACCGCCGGGAGGGCGGCGAGCAATAGGGCAATCATCAGGAGCACCCTGATCCCCTTCATCTCTTGATCCTCCTTTGTCTCTGCAGCTCTGCTGGTCTGGTCAATTTTGGGCGTTATCCCGCGGCTGAGGCGTACTCCTGCTGCCCTCCTTCCGTTGCTGTTGCCTGAAAAACGGGGTTATACTGTCATAGCGACATTCACATGTCAATGAGAAAATTCGTGTTGACTGGTTCTTTGCCGTTCCCTTAAAATGCGCTGAGAAAGATAGCATGTGTGCGGCGATAGCATCGGAAGATTTGCCCGCGTGCTCAGTCATCATTCCCATTTTGAACGAGGAAGAGTGTCTGCCCGAGCTGACCGATCGCCTTCTGAAGATCCTTGACGGGTCGGGGGAGCTCTATGAGGTCATCTTCGTGGACGACGGGAGCACGGATGGCGGCCCCGACTTTTTACGCGGCGTCATCGCTCGGGAGCCACGCGTCTGTCTGATCCGCCTCCTGGGCCACTTCGGCCAGCACGCGGCGATCTCTGCGGGAATTGACCGTTCAAGGCGATGACCCGGCATCTGGCCAAGCGGACCCAGGAGTATGGTCAGATGCGCCGCTTCCTTCCCGCGCTTCTGGCCCGTCTCGCCCGCTCGGTGGCGGAGATCCCCGTGACCAATCGCCAGCGTCGGCAAGGGGGCTCGCGCTATTCGTTCATGCAGCTCGTGGTGTTGACGTTGGAGTTCCTCATCGAGTTTTCGGTCCGGCCATTCTTGGCCGTTGGCGCGATCGGTCTCGGGGCCTTGGCCGTGGGGATGGTCGGGGGCGGGGCGTATCTGGTGGGGCGGCTCTTCGGAATGCCGGCGATGGACCGTCTTCTGGCGCTGCTGCTCTTACTGAGCTTCTTGGGGCTCCAGTTCACTGTCCTCGGCCTCCTGGGGGAGTACATCATCCGGACGTATCACGCCACGCAGCGGATCCCGCTCTACGTGGTCGGCGAGGTGGTCACACATGGCGAGGTGCCCGTCCGTGTGTGAGTCCATCCCGTGGGCCTCCCGTTGGTGACCGGCCGGGAGCTTGAATAGGATGGGAGAGACGATCCTGGTGACGGGAGCCGCGGGGTTCATCGGTCGGCGCCTCATCCGGCGCCTCGCAGGCGAGGGAGTGAGGGTCCTGGCCGCCACCCATCGCGCGCCGCTGCCGGAGTGCCCATCCGGGGTCGAGGTGTGGCCGGTGGACCTCACGGCTCCAGGATCCCTTGGGCCGTTGCCGGCGTCGATCGACGGGGTGGTTCACCTGGCGGCGGCAATCTCCGTGGAACAGAGCCTCGAGGCGGCAGAGCAGTGCCTGGAGGTGAATGGGATGGGGACCATGAACCTCCTCCGATTCTGCGTGGAGCGGGGGATCCCATCGTTTATCTTTAGCTCGTCCGTGGCGGTGTACGGGACGGTTCGGGCGGAGCACCCGATTTCGGAATCGTGGCCGCCCGCCCCGGTGTCGTTTTACGCCGCGACCAAACTCCTGGGAGAGCGGTATACGGAGCTGATGGGCCGGGCCTTCGGGGTCCGAACAATGAGCCTTCGGTTTTCCTCGGTCTACGGGCCAGGGCAGCACCCCGACACCGTGCTGGCCATCTTTGTCCGTCGCGCGCTGGCCGGTCAGGACCTCGAGGTGTTTGGCCGGGGCGAGAGGACGCAGGATTTCCTCTACGTCGATGACGCGGTGGGGGGGATCATCCAGGCCCTTCGCTCGAGCGCTTCCGGAGTGTTTCATATCGGTTCGGGGCTCGGCACCTCCGTTGGCACGCTGGCCCGTTGCGTCAGCGACATCTTTTCCGAGGGCCGGGCCCGAGTGGTTTCGCGCCCCGACCGCGCCGATGATGGGGCCATGATCTGTCTCGACATTGCGCGCGCCCGTGAGGCGTTTGGCTATGTCCCTCGCCACGCGGGGGAGGCCGGGCTCCGGGCCTACTCCCGCGAGCTGAGGGGACACCCCGCATGAGGTTGGGGGCCCTTCAGCCGGGCTATCTTCCATGGCTCGGATTCTTTGATCAGATCGCCTGTTGCGACCTCTTCATCCTCTATGACGATCTCCCGTACGCCAAGGATAGCTGGCGCAACCGGAACCGGATCAAGACGCCGCAGGGGGCCCTTTGGCTCACGGTCCCGGTGGCCGATGAGGGATTGAGCCGCAAGACGATCCGAGAGATCGAGATCCGAGAGCACGACAACTGGCGGGCGCGGCATTGGCGAGCCGTCGAACGAAACTATTCGCGAGCTCCTTACTTCGCTCCCCACGCCCAGTTCTTTGCCAAACTGTACGCGCGTCCGTGGCAGCTCTTGGTGGACCTGGATCTGGCGATCATCTCCTACCTACTTCAAGCCCTCGAGATTCGAACCAAAGTGGTGCTCTCCTCCGAAGAGGGGCTCGAGAAGACCTTTTTGGAATCCCGCGGGGGGGTGACGGAGCCCACGGAACGGGTCGCCTTTCTGTGCGCGCACTTCGGGGCTGAACGCTTCCTCGAGGGGACG
>JACOUJ010000169.1 GCA_016177865.1 Candidatus Rokuibacteriota bacterium | reverse complement strand
TCGGAGGGGGGCTCCGCCCCCCTTCCGAACCTCCCCCCCGAAGTTGCGCGGGCAAAGCCCGCGCTCGGCACGCTTCGGCCGGAGCGCACAGTTTTCCGGCTTGCATCAGCCGATGGAGGCCAGATCGAGCCTCCCCTTCCACCGAGCCACGAGGGCCTCGCGCAGGAGGCGATGCTCGGGTTCGGCGAGACCCGGGTCGGCGGTCATAAGGGTCATCGCTTCGCGACGCGCCTCCTCGAGCAACGGCCCGTCACGGAGCAGATCCCCGATCTTGAATTCAGGCAGTCCCGACTGTCGGGTCCCGAAGAACTCCCCGGGGCCTCGGAGGGAGAGGTCCACGTCGGCGATGTGAAACCCATCCTGGCTCTCGCAGATGGCCTCGAGCCGCCGCTTGGCGTCGGCCGTGAGCCCGCCTCCGGCCATCAGGATGCAGTAAGATTTCCACGGGCCTCGACCGACACGCCCTCGGAGCTGGTGAAGCTGGGCGAGGCCAAAGCGCTCCGCATGTTCGACGAGCATCACGGACGCGTTCGGAACGTCAATGCCCACCTCGATCACCGTGGTCGAAACAAGGATCTGAATCTCCCCCGCCTTGAACGCCCGCATCACCGACTCCTTCTCATCGAAGCGGAGGCGGCCATGGAGGAGACCGATGCCCGCCTCGGAAAAGACCTCTTGCCTGAGGCGCTCGGCCAGCTCGGTGGCGGCGCGAAGGTCCGTGGCCTCGGACTCCTCGACGAGGGGGCAGACCACATACGCCTGACGGCCGGCGTCAAGCTCCTTTCGGAGGAAGTCATAGATTTGAGGGCGCTTCGATTCCGCGCGCCAGGCTGTGACGATGGGTTTCCGTCCGGGCGGCATCTCATCAATCACGGACAGGTCCAGATCGCCGTACGCGGTCAAGGCCAAGGTGCGCGGAATCGGCGTCGCGGTCATGACGAGGACGTGAGGATTCGTTCCCTTCCCCCGGAGTGTCGCCCGCTGGAGCACCCCGAAGCGATGCTGCTCGTCCACCACAGCCAAGCCGAGACGAGAGAACTCCACCCCTTCCTGGATCAACGCGTGGGTGCCAACCACCACCCTGATCTCCCCCGTCCCGATCTGGGCGTGGAGAGCCTCACGCTCGGACGGCTTCAGCCCCGCCGTCAGGAGGCCGAGCGGCACACCGAGTTGGGCCAGAAGGGGCCCCAGGGTCAGCGAGTGCTGCTCGGCCAAGATCTCCGTTGGCGCCATCAGGGCGGCCTGAAATCCGGCCTCGACGGCGGTCAGGACCGTCAGGAGCGCGACCACGGTCTTTCCCGAGCCCACGTCCCCTTGAAGGAGGCGGTTCATGGGGCGCCCGCTCGCGAGGTCCTCTTGGATCTCCGCCCAAACCCGTTCCTGAGCACGTGTGAGCCGGTAGGGCAAGAGCTCGCGGAGCCGGGTGACGAGGGGACCTGGCGGGCCCATGGGAGTTCCGGCAGCCCCGGCCTCGCGTCTTCTTCGAAGGGCGAGGCCAAGCTGAAAGATGAAGAAGTCGTCAAAGGCCAGGCGGTGGCGAGCCGTCTCCGCGTGAGGGAGATCCTCGGGAAAGTGAATCGCCCGGAGGGCCTCGACGAGAGGGCGAAGCCCCAGCCGTTCTCGGAGCGCGAGGGGAAGAGGGTCTGGCGCCGCATCGGCGAACTCATCCACGACCTGGTGCATGAGCGAGCGCAGGCGGCGCTGGCCCAGCCCCTCCGTGAGCGGATAGATCGGGACGAGGCGGCCCGTATGGAGGCGCTCCTCCTCGTCCTCTTCCACCAGCTCGAATTCGGGGTGCACCATCTGGAGGGGTCCACGACGGAAGCGGGCTACCTTTCCGTAGAGGACCACCTGCTGTCCCCGCTTGAAGGTACTCACGAGGTAGGGCTGGTTGAAAAAGACCGCGTTGAGAAAGCCGCCGGTCTCGTCACGGAGGAGAACCTGAAAGGGTAGACGTCCGGAGCGGGGTGGGGGGGGGCTGATCCCCGCCACGGTACCAGTCGTGGCCTGGAGATCCCCGACTCGGAGGTCGCGGAAAGAGGTCAGATGCCTTCGGTCTTCGTAACGGCGCGGCGCAAAGAGGAGGGCGTCGGCAACGGTCTCTAACCCCAAGCGGGATAAGAGGTTTGATCGCTGGGGACCGACGCCTTTCAGGTAGCGGAGTGGAGTCTCGACCCCTTTCACAATGGAAGTTGCCTCCGCCATCCGACTATGGTATAAATGATAGTCCTTTCAGACAATCAGTTTCCTCCCAAGGCCTCAGGAGTTTAGGACGACATGGCACAGCGGTGCGACATTTGCGGCAAAGGGCCTGTGGTGGGCCATCGGATCAGCCATGCCCATAACGTCTCCAAACACCGCTGGCTTCCGAACCTGATGACGGTCCGGGCGATGATTGACGGGAGGCCCCGTCGGATGCGGGTCTGTACCCGGTGTCTTCGGGCCGGGAAAGTCGTCAAAGCGATCTAAAAGCACAGGGGGGTGCGTCAACACCCCCCCGTGACCCGCTCTGTGTAAGTGGAGTGAGGGATGGCGGAATCCCTCACCCGATGGACCGCATTACTTCTTCTTTTTCTTCGCAGCCTTCTTCTTGGCCATTCAGGAGTCACCTCCTTTCTCGCTTCGAAGGAGGGGAAACTCGACAACCCGTGCGATTGAGCTTCGCGCCTCATCCGAAGGGAACTCGGATACTCTAACTACCGCTTGCCCTTCTTCTTTTTCTTGGCGGCTCGTTTCTTTGCCATTTGGGCGTCACCCCCTTCCCGTCTAAGTCTTCTCTATAACCCCATGGCATGGTTTCGCAGGAATTCGGCCTGCTCGGGCCCGCGCCGCTCGAAGTGATAGAGATCCACGTACAGCTGTGGGAGGGAGACGACTGTGAGCCCCCCTTTCTCTACGGGGGCGTAAAAAATTCCCGTGTCATGCGGCGTGAGAAGCTGGACGTTCCCCTCCCCATTGCCCGCGGGCCGGAGGCCCAGCGCCTGGGTGAAGCGGTCTCGCTCTCCTTCCAGATAGCAGTGGATGGTGGAGAGACGTCCGTGAGGGGCGATGAGGGACGCGCCGGCCAGCAGGGTAAACGCATAGCGGCGCCCCATCGTCTCGGCCTGACGGGCCAGCAACTCCATGAGTTTTCGACGCGGCGGCTCCGGGGCGACGTAACTCGTGAGGGCGTTCACGCGGTAGCTGTATTCCTCGCGCCACGCGTTCAGAAGATCACCAGGCGCCGCGAGCCGGATCTTGTTGGTCTCGACCCGCTCTACCCAATCAAGATCGCGAAGTCGCTGGATGACATTGTGGGCATGCCCCAGGCTCACCTCGGCCGCCCTCGCCAACTCCTCGAGCCGCCAGGTGCGCTCAGGCTCCACGAGGAGCGCGCGGACGACTCGGGTCGCCCGGGGAGCGAACAGCGTCCTGAGGGGGCGCGTTGTGGGATGGACGTTCGGCTTTCCCTCTTTCTCAACGAGGACATTGTCAAAGGCGACGTAGCAGTTGCCCGAAAGGTCCATGTAGCCGAAGCCGTTGCGGCGCAAGATCGAGGCTGATTGAGGGCTGATGTAGACCGAACCCGCCATGGGATAGAGAGCGGGGAACTGATCTCGGAAGCTCCGAAGCCGCGTTACGACTTCACGGATGTGGCGTGGCTGGCCGAGAGACCTCACCTCACAGACCAGCGTCTTCTCCTGCTCACCCAGGCGAAAACGAACCACCACGTCGGCCGGCTGGCCGCCCAATTTGGTATCTATGGTTTCTTCCCACTGCTGCGCCAGAGGGAAGATCTCCCGCAAGCGTTGAGCTACCAAGCGCTTAATCTCCGGCTGTTGCATCGTTTCACTTGTTCGGCTATTTTCAGCACCTGCTGAAACCATAGGGTCAAATGAAAATACTGTCAAGTAAAAAATTCTGCTTGGGAGATAGCCTTGTCGGACCAGGACTGAGGAGGCTGAGCTGAATTGAAGGAAGTCGTGGGTAGTTTTAATGAAAACGAGCGAAATCGGTCATTCTTCGGATCCCTCGAGCTCTTCTAAGCGCGCATCATCCAGTCCAAAATAGTGGCCGACCTCGTGAACGACGACATCCCTGACGAGGGCTTCCATCTCGTTCTGGTCCTCGCAGTCCTCCTCGATAGGTCCCTGA
>JACOUJ010000168.1 GCA_016177865.1 Candidatus Rokuibacteriota bacterium | reverse complement strand
TCTTTCCTATTACTCTTCTGGTCATCGGAGGCGTGAGGGATGTGGACCCGCACATGGTGACCGTCGCCCGCTCCTTGGGAGCGACGGCCTGGCAGATCTACCGGAAGGTGATCCTCCCCGCCGTCCTCCCTTCGGTCGTGGCCGGGCTTCGGATTGGGATCGTCTTCTGTCTCCTCGGGGTGCTGATCGTCGAGATGTTTGCGGGAATCCGCGGGATGGGATTCCTGCTCTCCAGCCTCGCCAATGGCTTCAAGGCCGCGGACCTGTTTGCTGCCACCGCGCTCGTTTCCGCTCTCTCCGTTGCTATCGTCCTGGCCCTCGAGCATCTGAATCGGCGCCTCGGCCGCTGGCGGGCGTAACACAAAACAAAAGGGCGAGGCACGATGGGCCTCGCCCTCGAAGTAGACCCGCTCTACTCTTGCGCCTACAGCCGCACTGGGACGAAGTCTGTTGTGTAGTGTTGCTCCAGGGGGACCCGCTTTTTCAAGATACCTTGATCCAAAAGCGTGTCCTGCATGACCTTGAAGTTCTCGAGACTGAAGCGACCATCGGCAGGGAGAAGGGGTCCCGAGTTCTGATGGGCGCGCTTGATCGCGGCCTCAGACCAGCTCAGTTTCGGCGAGAGGATGCGCGCGGCCTCGGCGGGGTTTTCCTTCATGAACTTGATGGCCCGGAAGACTCCCCGCAATGAACGCCGGATGGCGTCGGGGTTCTTCTTGATCCCCTCCTCTGAAGCCATCGCGATCTGGCTGATCCACTTGGGGGTGACAGTGTCAAGGCGCACGAGGACCTTTCCTTTCCCTTCCGCCTCAAACGCCGCGCCGCCATCGCCCCAGACAAACCCGGCGATCTCCCCCCGCGACAGCGCGGCAAGCTGGGCGTCTACGCCGCCGAGCGGGACGATCTTTACATCGCGGTCAGGATTCCACCCTTGGTGCTTCGCGAGCAGGCGCGCGAAGACCCACGTAGTGGCGCCGACACGAGTCACGCCGATCGACTTCCCCTTGAGGTCGGCGGGCTTGGCGATCCCTTGAGCGACGAAGAGGGTGAAATGGTTCCCGTCGATCTTGACGGTCGGCGCCTAGGCCTCAGCCAAGTGAGTGAAACGGCCGAGCCCGCTGAACGCTACTCCGGCGGTCGCACCTCTTAGGAAGTCGCGTCTAGAAAAAGACATGGGCTGCCTCCTCAGAGTGATCGGGCGTCGCTATCTTAACGAGACGGGATGCGCTTGTCAATTCGCCTGGTTTGACACCCCCTTTGGGTGCATGCTACTGTTTTCGCCATGACAAATCGGCTTTTTCGACGCGTGCGAACCGCCGAAGAGGACCTCATGGGCGGATTCTCCGGCTCGCTTCCCGAGCTAGGAGAGGCCCGTCGCCGGGTCCGTCTGGACCTCCTTCGGGAGCATCTGTCAGCCGGGGTCGAAGCGCTCAGAGCCCGGCACGAGGAGGGGGCTTCGGGTGAGGAGTTTGTCCGAGTCTATGCCGCCTTCATGCGTGACTTCCTTGGGGAACTCTGGGTGTTGGCCGACGGCGACGCCCCCGCCGAAGGGTATGACATCCAGCCGGTCGTCCTCATGGCGCTCGGGGGGTTCGGTCGCGGGGAGCTTCATCCGTCCTCCGATATCGACATCATGATTACCTATGAGGGGCAGATGGGACCGCATGTCCAGATGATGGCCCAGGAGCTGCTCTACACCCTCTGGGACCTGGGGCTTCAGGTCGGGCACTCTTGTCGGAGCCTCACCGACTGCCTCGCGATCGCTCGTACCGATTTCCCGAGCCGAACCTCGATGCTGGCCGCAAGCTGGATCGCCGGGGACCGGGCCCTTTTCCGCACGTTCCGAAGGACGCTCCGGGACAACCTCTATCGGAAGGACTTCGCCGAATTCTTGGCCACAACGTTGGCGGAGCGCGACCAGCGCTATCGGAAGCACGGAGGCTCGCCATACCTGGGGGAGCCGAACGTGAAGGAATCGGCAGGCGGTCTCCGTGACCTCCATACCGCGATGTGGCTTGCCTCCACGAAGTTCGGGACCCGGACCCGAGCTCGAGGACAAGGGGCTCATCACGCCGCGGGAGCGCCGGGCCACCGACGAGGCGCTGGCGTTTCTTTGGCGGGTCCGCAACGAGCTCCACTTCCTCGCGGGCCACAAGAACGATGTGCTCTCCCGCTCTCTCCAGGTTGAGATCGCACGGAACTTTGGCTACGCCGCCGACGAGCGGACGCTGGGGGTTGGGCGCTTCATGCGGGGGTATTACCTGCACGCCCGCACGGTCCATCGGGTCTCCGCGCGCCTCATCGCCCGCTGTCAGGAAACCCTTTCCCGGCGCCGTCCCGTCCTCCGCCGCCTTCGCCAGAAGGGAATGGCTGAAGGGTTTGGGTTCTACGACGGCCAGGTCCATCTGGCCGCGCCTCCAGAGAAGGTCTTTGCGAAAGACCCGATCCGGCTCATGAAGGCGTTTTGGCACGCTCACCAATTGGGGTACGAGCTGGGGGTGGAGGTGGCGCGGGCCGTGGAGGAGTCGCTCCACCTCGTGGATGACGGCTTTCGCGCCTCACCGGAGGCGCGTGATCTCTTTTTCGCGATCCTCCGGAACTGGGGGCGCGTGACCCCAACCCTTCGCCTGATGCACGACCTGGGGTTCCTCGGAGCTTATCTCCCGGAGTTCGGCGAGCTGACCTGCCTTGTCCAGTTCGATGCGTACCACAAGTACACGGCTGATCAGCATTCCCTCCTCGCAGTGGAGAATCTGGAGGGACTGGCCCCGGGACAGTCCGCCGAGTCCGAGGAGCTGCCCCAGCTTCTAGCCGAGCTCCCCCGTCCGGAGATCCTGATCCTTGGCGTTCTCCTTCACGACATCGGGAAAGGCCGGGGGCACGGGCATGTGGCCAAAGGGGTCCAGATGATCAAAGGGGTCATCGAGCGCCTGAACCTTGCCCCGCCGGATGCCCACGCCCTGACCTTTCTGGTCGCCGAGCATCTCCTCCTCTCCCAGGTGGCTCAGCGTCGGGACCTGGATGACCCGAAGACCGTCGACTTGCTGACCGAAGTCGTGGGAGACCCGGAGTGGCTTACGATGCTCTACCTCCTTACCTGGGCCGATACCAAGGCGGTCGGCCCGGGCGTCATGACCCCGTGGCGCGCGGCCATCCTCCGCGAGCTCTACTTGAAGGCCCACGCCCGACTGACCGGGGAGCCGCGCCCGGAGGTGCCCAAGGTCGCCGTCGTGGCGGATCGGGTCCTCTCCAAGGGGCAGGGCGAGGTCGAGCGAGGGACGGTCCTCCAGCATCTCGAGGGCCTTTCAGAGCGATACCGGGCCACGACCTCCCCCCAACGGATCGCCGCCCACATCCGGCTGATCGAACAAATCATGGAAGGGGAGGTGATGGGGACCGAGCTTTTCCATCATCCGGACCTCGGCTATTCGGATCTCGTTGTGGTGGCTCACGACCTTCAGGGGCTCTTTGCCCTCCTCACCGGGGGGCTCGCGGCCAACGGCGTTAACATTCTGTCCGCCCAGATTTACACGCGGGAAGACGGGATCGCCATCGATACGTTTCAGGTGAACGACCCGTCGGGCGAAGTGATCCAGGACGGCGAGCGTTGGATTCGGATCGTGGAGGATCTCCGAGGCATCCTGGCCGGCAAGGTGAGCGTCGACGAGCTTTCGACCCGTCGCGGCCGCGGCCGGGGTGAGAAGGCTCAAGCTGCCCCCGTGAAGGTCTTGATTGAAAACCAGCTCTCGGATAGCCACACGGTTATCGAAATTAAAACCCAGGACCGTTTGGGCCTGCTCTATGCGATCACCCGTTGCCTGGCCAGCGCGGGGCTCAATATCGCGGCGGCCAAGATTGCCACGGAGAGCGCCCAGGTCTACGACGCGTTCTACGTCACAGACCAAGAGGGACGGAAGCTCACCGCCATAGAGCAAGTGGAGAGAGTCCAACAGAGCCTCGAGGAGGCGCTTAGAGGCGGCCTCTGAGAGGGCACGCCAATGCTGAGCGCCCGGTATAAGGACCGAATTTCCCGGTTCGCGGACCCGCTGGCTGCCCTCTTGGTTCGCCTCCGACTCAAGCCCAACCAGCTGACGATCTTTGGCCTGATCCTCTCCCTTCTCTCAGCCCTGGCCTATGCCCGGGGGAGGATCCCGCTCGGTGGACTGCTCCTCGGCCTCGCCGGCCTTTTGGATCTCTTGGATGGTTCGCTCGCGCGGTTGACCGGTCAGGCGACGCCTTTCGGAGCGTTTTTGGATTCGGTGATGGACCGCTACTCCGACCTCACGGTCCTCCTTGGCATTGTCTATTTCTATGTCCAGCTAAACCGGACTCCCGATGTCCTCCTGGCGATGGCGACCCTGGTAGGCTCCATGCTGGTGAGCTACACCCGGGCTCGGGCGGAGGGGGTGGGTGTCCGGTGCGAGGTGGGGCTGATGGAGCGCGGCGAGCGCGTGCTGATCCTCATCGTCGGCTCCCTGGCGGAC
>JACOUJ010000167.1 GCA_016177865.1 Candidatus Rokuibacteriota bacterium | reverse complement strand
GTGGACCCTCCCGTCGTCACCACGTCCTCCACCACGAGGCATCGCTCTCCAGAACCGATGGCGAACCCCCGGCGAAGATGCATCTCGCCTCCCTCGCGCTCGGCAAAGAGGGCGCGGACTCCGAGGGCCTGAGCCACCTCGTGGGCCACGATGATCCCGCCAAGTGCCGGGGCAATCACGAGATCGAGTTGCTCGTCTCGAAAGTGGCTCGCCAGGCCGAACCCCAAGGCTTCGGCGAACTTGGGGTGCTGGAGGACCAGGGCGCACTGAAGATAGGTGGACGAATGAAGACCGGACGTCAGGAGGAAGTGGCCGGTGAGAAGCGCGCCGGTCCTTTTGAAAAGGGCCAGAACCTCCTCAGAGGTCATCCTCGATTTATCTCTTCGATGACAGCCCGGGCTGCGGCCGCTGGATCGGGCGCCCGGGTAATGGGACGGCCTATCACAAGGTAGTCGGCCCCGGCCCGGAGGGCCTGACCCGGCGTGAGGCTCCGGGCTTGGTCGTCGGTTCCGCTCCCCTCAGGACGGATCCCCGGTGTCACAATCACCCATTCGCGCCCAAACGCCCCTCGCAAGAGCCTCGCCTCCTGAGGCGAGGCCACGCAGCCGTCGAGCCCGGCGGCCTTCGCCAGCCCAGCAAGGTGAAGGACCTGCCCCTCGACAGAGAGCGGGACATTCAGCTCACGCTGGAGGACGGATCGGTCGAGACTCGTCAGGACCGTCACGGCGAGCAAAAGGGGCCTGGAAACGCTCAGGGTCCGAGCGGCCTCCAACGCCGCCTCCCTCGCGGCCCTGAGCATCGTCGAGCCGCCGGCCGCGTGGACATTGACCATGAAGCATCCGAGCCCCACGGCCTCGCGCACGGCGCCAGCGACCGTGGTGGGAATGTCGTGAAACTTCAGGTCAAGGAAGACGCGGGCGCCGCGCTTTCGCACACACTCAACCGCGGCCGGCCCGACCGACGTGAAGAGCTGGCTCCCGATCTTGTAGGTCGTGACCAGACCCTGGAGGCGGGCCAGGAGGGGCTCGGCCTGGGCGAGGTCGGCCACGTCCAGAGCGACAATGAGCCGATCTCTCGGCTCAGCCGGCATCTTGATAGGCCTCCTGAAGAGACTGGACGGAGAGCTCCCCTTTCAACAACGCCTCGATCCCTCCCAGAGCCGCCTGGGCTCCGTCCACAGTCGTGTAGTACGGGATATTCTGAGTCACGGCGGTCCGACGGATCAGATAGGAATCGCGCCGGGCCCGGCCATCCTCCGGGGTATTGATGACCAGCGCGATCTCACCCCGCTTCATCAGGTCCACGATGTTCGGCCGCCACCCCTCCAACACCTTGTGGATCACCTCCACGGGGAGACCGTTCCGCGTGAGGACTTTGGCGGTCCCCTGGGTGGCGACGAGCGTGAATCCCATCTCAGCCAGCCGCTTGGCCACCTGAAGGATGGCCCGCTTGTCCCGGTTTCTGACCGACAGAAAGACCTTCCCGGTCGTCGGCAGTGGCGAGCCGGCGGCCAGTTGGGACTTCACGTAGGCCTTTCTAAAGTCGCGATCCAATCCCATGACCTCGCCCGTGGATTTCATCTCCGGGCCGAGGACGACGTCCACCCCCGGGAACTTCACAAAGGGAAAGACGGCCTCTTTCACCGCGATCCACGAAAGCTCGCGCTCCTCGGTTAAGCCAAGGGCGGCCAGGCGCTTGCCCAGCATGACCTTGGTGGCGAACTTGGCCAGGGGGACCCCGATGGCCTTGGAGACAAAGGGGACGGTTCGAGAGGCGCGGGGATTGACCTCAAGGACATGGATCGCATCATTCTTTAGGGCCAATTGAATATTGATGAGCCCCAGCACTCCGAGCTCGCGGGCCAGGGCTCGGGTCACCTCTTGAATCTTGGCGATCTGGTCATCCCCCAAAGAGTACGGGGGGAGCGCGCAGGCAGAGTCGCCGGAATGGATCCCTGCCTTTTCGATGTGCTCCATCACGCCGCCGATGACGACCCGCTCGCCGTCAGCGATCGCGTCCACGTCAATCTCAATCGCGTCCTCCAGGAACTTATCCACGAGGATTGGGTGATCGGGAGACACGCGAACCGCCTCGCTGACATAGCGAGCCAGTCCCTCTTCGTCGTAGACAATCTCCATCGCTCGTCCCCCCAGGACATACGAGGGGCGAACCAGGATGGGATAGCCGAGGTTCGAGGCGACCCGTGCGGCCTCGTCGAAGGAACGGGCCGTCCCATTGGGGGGCTGGGCGAGGCCGAGCCGGCGAAGGATGGACGCGAATCGCTCCCGGTCCTCAGCGCGATCGATGGCGTCGGGCGTTGTCCCGAGGATGCGGACGCCGGCCCGTTCCAGGGGCACCGCGAGCTTCAGCGGGGTCTGACCGCCAAACTGGACGATCACGCCCAGCGGCTGCTCGCGCTCCACGATCGCGAGGACATCCTCCAGGGTCAGGGGCTCGAAGTAGAGGCGGTCTGAGGTGTCGTAATCGGTGGAGACCGTCTCCGGGTTACAGTTCACCATGATCGCTTCTACCCCGAGCTCCTTGAGGGCAAAGGCGGCGTGGACGCAGCAGTAGTCAAATTCGATGCCCTGCCCGATCCGGTTGGGGCCTGAGCCGAGGATCACGACCTTCGGCCGCTCTGTCGGCGGCGCCTCGTCTTCTTCCTCGTAGGTCGAATAGAGATACGGGGTGTGGGCGACAAATTCGGCGGCGCAGGTATCCACCATCTTGAAGGTCGGGCGAACGCCCAGGGAGAGGCGAAGGGTTCGGATCTCTTCCTCCGTGGAATCGACCAACTCCGCCAGCCGCCGATCAGAGAAGCCGAGGGCCTTGGCCCGGCGAAGGATCGTTCGGTCGAGAAACGGCGCGGCTTGAAGGTCTTCTTCGAAGGCCACGATCTCTCGGATCTGCTCGAGGAACCAGGGGTCAATCCGCGTGAGCTGGGTAATTTCGGATGTCCCGAGGCCTTCACGGTAGGCTTCGGCAATCATAAAGACGCGCTCGGCGGTGGGAATCCGGAGCTTGGCCCGCAGTTCTTCGACACCCGTCACCGGCTTCTCGAGGGTGAGCCCCCAGCGATCTTGCTCCAGTGAGCGGATCGCCTTCTGGAGGGCTTCCTTGAAGGTCCGGCCGATCGCCATGACTTCGCCGACAGACTTCATCTGCGTCGTGAGCGTCGGGTCGGCCTCGGGAAACTTCTCGAACGCCCAGCGGGGAAACTTCACCACGCAGTAGTCAATGGTTGGCTCGAAAGAGGCCGGGGTTTCTCGGGTAATGTCATTTCGGATCTCGTCAAGCGCATACCCCACGGCGAGCTTCGCCGCGATCTTGGCGATGGGGAATCCGGTCGCCTTGGAGGCCAATGCTGAGGAGCGGGAGACGCGAGGGTTCATCTCGATCACCACGAGCCGCCCATCCTCCGGGTTGATCGCGAACTGAATGTTTGACCCGCCGGTCTCGACGCCGATCTCCCGGATGATCGCGATCGCCGCGTCTCGCATCAGTTGATACTCTTTGTCGGTGAGGGTCTGTGCCGGGGCCACGGTGATCGAGTCCCCGGTGTGAATCCCCATGGGGTCGAAGTTCTCGATCGAGCAGATGATGACCACGTTGTCCTTGAGGTCGCGCATCACCTCCAGCTCGAACTCCTTCCACCCGATCACCGACTCTTCCACCAGGACGGTCCCGACAGGCGATGTCTGCATCCCCCAGCGGACCGCTTCCTCGAGTTCCTCTGGGTTGTAGGCGATCGAGCCGCCGGTCCCTCCTAACGTGAAGGACGGCCGGAGGATCACGGGGTAGCCGACCTGGCGAACCACCTCGCGGGCCTCGTCGAGCGAGCGCACATACCCGGATCGCGGCAACTCCAGACCGATTCGTTGCATCGCCACCTTGAAGAGCTCCCGATCCTCGGCTTTCTTGATGGCGTCGAGCTTGGCGCCGATCAGCTCCACCCCGTAGCGCTCAAGCGTGCCGTCGTCCGCAAGGGCCACGGCCAGGTTCAGGGCGGTCTGTCCGCCAAGCGTGGGGAGCAGGGCCTGGGGGCGCTCGCGGGCGATGACCTTGGCCACAAACTCGGGGG
>JACOUJ010000026.1 GCA_016177865.1 Candidatus Rokuibacteriota bacterium | reverse complement strand
GGATCGGAGCTTTGCCTCCGGGACCCTGGACCAGGGCAAGATCTTCAAGGCGAGGTTCCCGAGGGCCGGGACGTTCACCTATGCCTGCGAGTTTCATCCAAGCATGACGGGCAAGGTGGTCGTGAGATAGGATCATGGACATCATCTTCGTCAAAGCGTGCCTGGCCTCACTCGCCTTGCTCATGGCCATCATGCAGGTGCTCCTGATGCTCCAGCTCTACGGAAAGATCCGGATCTTTCCAGGATCGCCGGCGACCCTCGCCTGGTGGCATCGGCGGGAGGGAGACGTGCTTCTGGTGATCTTCCTTGGAATCGCCTACCACTGCATCACCCGGGCGTCCATTGATCCTTCGTCATCCCGGGTTTTCTATCACGCCATCTTCGGGTCGCTTTTGCTCGCCGTGATACTTTTCAAAGTGCTGGTGGTCCGGTGGCTTCCGAGTGTGATGCCATACATCGCCTGGGTCGGGTCGGCGCTCTTTCTCCTCGTCCCCGGCGCCGTACTCACAAGCGCCGGCTACTACTTCTATCTGTGGTGGACGGAGGGGATCAGGATCATATACTGAGCCTGGGGCGGACACCCACATGAGGCTATTCCTGAGGCACGCAACAGAGAAGGTGATCGTGTACCGCTCCGTGAAAGCTGCTCTGGTCGTCGGAAGCGTGCTGGCATTGATCAACCACTACGATGGGCTCATCGCAGGGGTTTTGACCACGAAGACGATCCTACAGATTGGGCTGACGTATCTCGTGCCGTATGCCGTTTCCACATACGGGTCCGCGATGCAAGCCAGGCACCTCGAGGTGAGGGGGGGTCGAAAGTGAAAGACTGGGACCAAAGGAAGACGAGTTTTGCGAATACGATCCCTGGGAGTTTCGTCGAAAGATCGGAGAACATAATCCCCGCAAAGGAGAAAACAAATGGGTAGCGGGGCACTGGCGGGGCAGGCACCCGCACGGAAAGACGTGGGTGGGCGGCCGCTGGGGCCCCAAGGGGGTCTGGGTCCACGGCCACTGGAGGTAGAAGGTAGCTTCGTCTTATTCTCTAGGTGTCCCGGGGGGCTGCTGACGGAGGAAGCGCTCGATCTCGGCGACGAGGTCGGCGGCGGGGGGAAGATCGCTGGGCTCTGCCGGGGTCGGCTCGGCTGACGCTTGATCCCGAGCTTCCAGCTTCCGGACGTAGGCAGCGATCTTTGGGTTCTGCTTTACGATTGCGTTGAGCTGCTTGTCATACCCCTCGGCGGCCTCCTCCAGCTCTCGGAGGTCCCGGTCGTCGTCGAGGAGCGTCAGGACCCGGCGAACCAGGGCGAGCCCCGCCTTGTAGTTCTCGGTTCCGGAGACGTAGTGGGGGACGTTGGCCCACAGGCTCGCGGTGGGAATGCCCGCCTCTCGGCACCGCGTCACGAAGACGCCGATGATGCCCGTCGGCCCTTCATACCGGCTCGGCCTGATGCCGAGCCGTGCGGCCAGCTCGGCGTCGTAGGCGAGGCCGGTCATCCTGACCGGCCTGGTGTGGGGGACCTCCGCGAGGAGTGCCCCCAGGCTCAGGACCAGCGTCACCTCGAGCCGGCGGGCCACCTCGAAAATCGCTGTGCAGTATGCCCGCCACTTGAGATGGGGCTCGATCCCCAGGAAGACCACGACGTCCCGCGAAAGCTTCTCGTCCTGGCAGACGAAGAACTCGTTCTGGGGCCAGGTGATCTCCCGCTCCGTCTCAGAGCCTGCCTTGAAGCGCACGAACGGACGGGTCAGACCGAAATGATAGAACTCCTCCGGGTCCAGCGAGGCGAAGCGCTTGCCGCCCCATTGCTGCTTGAGGAAGCGCAGCGCGAGCGTCGCGGATTCCGCGGCATCGTTCCATCCCGCAAAGGCCAGGAGGAAGATGGGGCGTCTCAAGCCCTCAGGGAGGAACTCGATGTGCAATGGGTCCATCAGCCGGCCTCCACGGGGTTGGCACCATCCCGCTCCCACTCATACCAGGAACCCGCAAAGTTGGCGGTCTGTAGAAAACCTGCGAGCCTGAGTCCCATGAGCCCCACCGACGCTGAGACGCCGGCGTTACAGTAGGCGATGACGGGCCGATCCGCCTTGAGCCCGGCTTCCTCGAAGAGGCGCCGCAGCGTGTCCGGAGCCTTCCACGTATGATGCGGCCCGTCGAGAAGCCCCACGCCTGGCAGATTGACGGCTCCGGGGATCCGTCCTTTCCGCTCCCCTCGGCCGATCTCCCCACGAAACTCCTTCCCGCTACGGCAATCGAGGAGGGCCGGGCCCGAGCTGGCCAGGGCCTTCTGTACCTCCTCCACGGAGGCGCGCCACCTTGGCTGGATCCTCACTGTGAAGGTCGCCGGGGGATAGGCCGGCCGCTCAGCCGTGACCGACCGCCCCTCAGCGACCCACTTCTTCCAGCCGCCGTTTAAGACTCGTGTCGCCGGATGACCGTAGTAATGGAGCGCCCACCACAGACGCGGCGCGATGTGGCCGGTATCGTCGTACACCACCACTGTGTGCTGGTCACCGATCCCGAGGCCTTCCATCAGCGCAGCGAATCGTGAGGGCGACGCCAGCGCCATCGGGTACGGGGCTCCGGGCTCGATGAGGTCTTGGGTCCAGTCCACAAAGACGGCGCCGGGGACGTGGCTTTGGGCGTACGCGTCAGCCTGGGGGAGATACCAGGGTTTTGGCGCGTCGGGTGGACGGATGATCCCGCGAATGTCCACGATCCTGAGGTTCGCGTCTTGCAGGTGCGCCTCGAGCCAGTCGGTGTCAACGAGAATCTCCTCGGCTCGACGCCCCGTGAGCGTGAAGTGCTCGGCGTAGAGATGGCGAAAGATGACCGAATCGAATCCCGCGCCGTCGCATGCCACGCGCGCCTCTTCTTCGGTGAAGCGCGCCTCGAGCGGCGGCCCTTCCGCGGTGGGGATCTTCTTCCAGTCGGAGATGATCACCATCCCGCCGGGGCGGAGGATTCGGCGCACCTCCCGAAGGGAGGCGCCCAGGTCAGAAAATTCGTGGAGTATGTTGATGAGGAGGACGGCGTCCACACTCTGATCGCGGAGGGGGAGGGCCGGCTCGCCAGTTTGAATGACCTGAAGATTCTCGATCCCCTCTTGGCGCTCCCTGAGGAGCGCCAGCATCTCCGGCTGAATGTCCAAGGCGTAGACCTGCCCCCGCCCGGCAAGGGCCCGAGCCAAAGGGAGCGCGAAATAGCCGGTGCCGGCGCCGATGTCGGCCACCGC
>JACOUJ010000166.1 GCA_016177865.1 Candidatus Rokuibacteriota bacterium | reverse complement strand
GTGATGAGTCACGAGATGGGACACGTAGCAGCCCGCCATTCGGCCCAACGACAGACCCACGGAACGCTCGCGGGCCTGGGGGCACTCATGGCCCAGGTGGCCGTGGGAACCCAGAGAGACCCGAGGGCCCGGCAAACGGGGGAGGTCCTGGTCGGGTTGGGAATGATCGGGACCAACTTGGTGCTCTTGAAATATGACCGCGGGCAGGAGACGCAGGCTGACGAGCTTGGTGTTCTCTATATGGCCCGAGCTGGCTATGACCCCCGGGAGGCTGTTGCGGCCCACCAGAGCCTGCAACGCGCCGTCGAGGACTTCCTGGCGGCTCGCGGCGAGAAGCCGGGGAAAGGGTCGTTCCTCGACGGCCTCCTCTCCACCCATCCACGGGGCGAGGTGCGCATCCAGGATGTGGCCCAAGTCGCGAAGGAACTTCCATCAGATCTCAAGATGGAAGGGGACGGGAAGTTCCGAGATCGCTGGCTGGCGCAGACCGCGGGGATCCATCAGGCCCACCAGGCCTACCTCGCCTTCGACCAAGCCCAGACTGCCTATCTCAAGGATGATCTCCTTGGCGCCGAACGTCACCTGACGGCCGCGCTCCGGCGCGACGACCGCCAGCCACCGTTTGATGCCCTGCGCGGCGCGATCCAGCTGAGGCAGGACCGGGTGGAGGATGCTCTGGGATCGTTCCAGCGCGCCTTGAGCCTCGACCCCGGGTTTCAACCCGCGATTCACGGCCTCGGCGCCGTTCTCTTCGTCCGTCAAGACTACCGAGGCGCAATCCCCTCCCTCCACCGGAGTCTGGAGATCTTCCCTGACTTTGTTCCGTCCCACTATCTCCTCGGCCTCGCCTATTCACGCCTCGGCCAACACCGCCAGGCCCTTCCCCACTTGAAGGTCGTCGCCGAGGCATCGCCCAAGCACCCGATGATCCACGGACTCCTCGCCGAGGCGCTGGAACGGACCGACGACATTCGCGGGGCCTACGCGGCCTATCAGGCTCAGCTCCAGGTCGCGCCGGATTCCGAGCTTGGCCAGCGGGCCCGCCAGCGTGTCGGGGCGCTGCGCACCTCCCTGAGCACGCCGTACTCGAGCCGCTCCATGCGGCTGAGCCTCACCCTTCCAGGGGGGTGGAGGCTGACTGATGAGCGCGAGGGACGGCAGGGTGGCGAGGCCCTCTTCCAACGGGAAGCCCCCCCAGTGCTTCTACGCGTGGCCTCCACCGATTTCGACGCGCCTCAGAGTGTGGAGCAGCGCCTGGACGAGTGGATCGACCGCGCGATGCGGGGCGAGGGTTATCGGGTCACCGGCGTCGAGCGGAACCGGAGCGTGGCAGGTCAGCGCGGGATCGTGAAGGAAGTAGAGTACCGGAGTCGCGGCGAGACGATCGAGCGGACGTTTATCGCCTTCGCCCGCGGCGGCCGGGTCTACTGGCTCGACATCGCGGCGACCCGCGAGGCGAGGCGCGACCGCGAGGTTCGCCAGGAGCTAAGCTCGATCCTCAGAAGCCTGAACCTTTAATCAGGGGGGGAGTCCCACCCACTCCTCCCCCTGGCCCCCCCACCTGGGTGGGTCAATGCGCACGGTGGCTTCGCCTTCCCCGACCAGGATTAAGACACCCGCTACTTCCGGGTCCACTGGCCGTCCGGCCCCTGAACCCAGGTCCCCCCTGGGGCCTTGTCCCGGTTCACCTTGGCGAAGCCCCGCTTGATCCGCTCGATGTCGCCGGGCGGCATGTTGTTCTGCTGTCTGAGCGTCTCGTAGATGTACATCCGGTCCCGGTTCTCATCCGACGCGAGCCTTCCCACCGCTCCGTCATCGCATCCTTGGCCGGGGCGAACCTCTAGGAGCCCCTGGTTGTTTTCTCCGAGGCACCCCCTGGTCATCCATTGCTGAATCTGCGGAAACCGATTCCGACGGGAGTCGATGGCGCGCAGGATCTCGGGGGTCTGAACTTTGAGGTCCGGCACCACATCGACATCCCGACCCTGCCCGAAAGCCTCGCCAACGAACCAGTGAGAGAGGCCGGCCACAGAGGCGGGCGCGACCCCCGACCCTTTCTTGGGCTCCGGCGGCTGAGGGGCGGACGGAGCGCCCTCCGGCGTTCGAACCATATCCTCGATCTTTGTCGCCGCTCCCTCGATTTTCTGTTGGGGGAAGTTCACATTGATCGTAACGGGAACGCAGGCGGCTGCGACCACGAACGACATGACCACGAAGTTCGCCACGCCCCACATTCGAATCCGTTCGATGAGAGTCATTGTTCCCTCCGTCACCCTTGAGAGAAGGTCCTGACCAGAAAGTCCAACGGGAGGTTCTTAATATTGATCTCTCTGACCTTGGGTGGAAGAAGTCCGAAGAAGCTCCCCTTCCCCACGAGCTTGAGGTTCAACCGCGCCGCCCCTCCAACCGTCCGCACATCCAGGTCGAGAGTCCGGTACGGGAACTCGGAGAGATTTGCCAGGGTCTGTCGGAGAATTCCCGTGGGATCCGTCTCGGCATAGCTCAGGAGTCGCCGGAGGAAGGAGATGCTGACCGTCCCGCCAGGCTCGCCCACCGCCATCGTCCCTCCCACTTCTGATCCCTGAGCCGGCGAGTAGCGAAAGCCGATGGTATACCGAAGGCGTCCGGTAATGGTCCCTCCCTGGATCGGATACTCCCGGACCAACCGATCCAGATCCACCCGGTCGCCTTCAAGGCGCGTCCGGAGCGCGACCGCATCTCCCAAGCTCGCCTCAATCCACCCGGATCCCTTTCCCCCATAGAGATCATAACGGAGATCGCTCAGGTTCACCATTCCGGCGATCACTCGAGCCGGAGAGCGCACGGCGCGAAGCGTCACGCCGTACAGGCTCACGACGTCGGCCGTCATCTCGCCCGACTCTCCTGTTGTCATGTCCGCTTCTCCTTT
>JACOUJ010000165.1 GCA_016177865.1 Candidatus Rokuibacteriota bacterium | reverse complement strand
GAGTCCCCAGCGTCGGCCTTTCCAGCGGAGAAGCGGTAAGAAGGCGACAGGGCTCGCGGCGTCCTCCAGCACCAAGACCTCGCGTCGCCGGTTGGGACCCGCAGTGCGCCAGCAGCAGGCGAACCAATCGTGGGTAAGAAAGGGTGAAGCTTGGCCGCCTCGGCTGGTGACCTCGCGCCAGATCGGGGCGAGCGCGTCGAAGTCACGGAGCGACGTGACGATCCGCATCCTCACGATCGACCTCGACAGACAGCAGTATCAGGAGGACGAGTACAGTTCGGGTGAGACCAAGACCGGTGTCCATGAGCGACGCGCGTGTGGGTCAGGCAGACCGCAAGACCCGCGTAGCGCGGGATATGGAGCGCGTTGGAGAGAAACCGCCACACCGGCGTGCCCGGCCCACTCCCGCTTCCAGGCATCGGAGAAAGGAACGGCAGCGCTCCCATGTAAGCGACACTTGTCGCGGCCCGCACCGGAGAAACGCCTCTCATGCTCAACCCACACTCTGAAGGGTTGGCGCGCCCGGACGTTGCGTCACCTCGGCAACGACTTGGTCGAGCCGGGCCATCGAGACGCGCCAGCTGTGACGGTCTTCGACGAACGCGCGCCCGGCCGTTCCCACCCTCGCACGCAGGCTAGGAGTACGAAGGAGGCGTGTGACCACGTCCGCAAAACTGGCAGGGTCGTCCTCGACGAAGAGGTCCTCCCCGGGGCGCGCCTCGAGACCTTGATAGGCTTTGGATGTCGCGACGACGGGCAGACCCATCGCCATGGCCTCGAGGACCTTCGTCTGCATCCCTTGGGCTAAGCGCAGCGGTGCAACCGCGACGTGGGCCCGGGCGAAGTATGGACGCACGTCTGCAACTTTTCCCGTAACCGCAATCCCCGGAATCCCTCCCAGTCGCCGCACTACACGGTTTGGCCGTTGCCCGACGATCAGAAAACGTACGTCCGGCTCCATTTGTCGAATTCTGGGGTAGATCTCGTGGGCGAAGTATTGAACCGCATCTACGTTCGGAACGTAGTCCATCACCCCGGTGAAGATCAGCGTCGGCGACTCGACGGCCGCTGGCGCGGAGTTCGGTGAGAAATACTCGGTGTCCACTGCCATTGGCACGACGGCCGTGCGGGCGCCAGCACCACTCGCCTGGAACAGAGCCGCTTCCGCGTGGCTGACAAAGACGACGGTGGTCGCCAGCCTGGCGACGTGCTGCTCGTAGCGGGCCATGCGCTTCGCTTCGATCAGGTAGAGAAGCGACAGAGGGAAGCCGGCGCGTTTCGCATACTGCAACCACTTGTGCGAGTCCAGATCCACGAAGTCCACGATGATGGGAATTTGTTGGATCTGGCCCACGTACTGGGCCATGGCGGACGAGTACACAAAGATCAGGTCATAGGTCTTTCGTGTCAGCAGTGCCAGTATCCGCTTCCTGAGACCCCCTGCCGAGAAGTAGCCCACCATCATAGACCTGCCCAGTCCGAGAGCCGCCACGCTCCTGACCTTCGCCCAGCCGGCGGAAATCGGTACGATAGCAATCTCCTCCGCAAACTCCCTGAGCCGATCCCTGTACGCAACATTCCGCCGGTCGTCTTCCGTGGACACCAACGTCACCTCGTGGTTCCGCGCGAGTGACCGAAGATGGTGGAACGCTCGGATCTTCTCTCCCTTGTTCAGCGGATATGGAAGACGCTGGCACAGCATGAGGATCTTCATGGACGTGTGCACGCAGGGGCATCGCCAAGCCTTGCCCGCCAGTACTCAAGCAAGTCAGCCAGAGTCCGCTCGAGAGGGATCTGAGGAACCCATCTTGTTTCCCCTCGGAGCTTCCCGCAATGGCCCAGGAGCAAGGGAATGTCCGAGGGCCGCATGCGATCGGCGCTGGGTATCACCTGAACCTCGGCACCGAGCCGCGCCTCCGACAGAAGCATCTTGACGATGTCAGCGATCGAGTAGGCCTGACCGGATGCCAGGTTATAGACCTCCCCCGGTGTCGCCTTCTCCAATGCGAGCCAGTAGCCGCGGACAATATCCCGGCCGTCGGAGAAGTCCCGGCGCGTCTCGAGGTTCCCCACTTCGAGAATCGGGGGCCGGACGCCCCTCTCGATTTCCACGATCTGCTTGGCAAAGTTTGAGGTTACGAAGACTTCGCCGCGACGCGGTCCTGTATGGTTGAAGGCGCGCGTTCGGATCACGCGTAAGCCGTAGCTCTTGAAGTACTGGTAGCCCAGAAAATCCTGGGCGATCTTGCTCACGCCATACGGAGACAGTGGACGAAGAGGATTTGTCTCCCGAATAGGACACTCCGATTCGAAGACAAGGCCGTACTCCTCGCTGGACCCCGCCACTTGGATCAACGGATCAAGCTTGAGCGCCCGGACCGCCTCGAAGAGGTTGACTTGGCAGACGACATTGTTCTGAATGGTCTCCGCGGGGGCGTGCCACGAGGTGGGAACGTAACTCTGACCAGCGAGGTGGAAGATCCTGTCTGGGCGGCAGGCATTGACGAGTGCCAAGACGGAGCTGAAGTCTCTTAGATCGCAATCAACCAGAACTACCCGGCCCTTGATCTCTTCGATGTTTTCAAGCCTGCTCCTGACCCGAATCGGCCCGAAGACCTCTGCCCCCTGGTCTAACGCGTACTCGGCCAAGTGGCTCCCGGCAAACCCCGTGATCCCGGTAATCAGCACTCGCATTTGACCTCCAACTCACGGCAGATAGCGGGTGAGAAGTGGTCCCAGGACCTTCGTGACCGCAAAGGGTAGCCGTTTCCACGTCTCCACGGCGAGCTTAAAGCGGGGATTCCCGGGACTCGCGTTCGGCACCTCACGCCGCCTGAGCAATACGTACTGGTACGGGAGGGGCGTTGGCTCGAACCCCCAGTGACGCTTGAAGTTGTAGGAGCCCGTCCGCTGGCGGCTGCGCCCGAAGTCGAAGATTCGGTAGCCTGCGCGGCCCGCATGGCACATGAGCTGCCAGTACATGAAGTCGTTAACCGCGTCGGGGAGGGCCTCGGGCAGCGCGCCGCCGTAATACGGCAAGACCTGATCCTCGTAAAAGAGCGTCAGGACTCCGGCGACCATCGCCTGGCCCCGCCACACGGTCAGGATCTGGCACTCTTTGTCGAAAGTGTCGAGGAGCGCACGGAAGAGCTGACGGGGAAAGACCGGAGAGCCCAGTGCATGAACGCTCCGCGCGTAGATCTCATAGAAACCCTCGAGGTGGTTCCGCCCGATCTCGGCCCGAAGGCCGTGCTTTGCCCCCTGGCGCGTCATCCGCCGCTGCTTGCCCGGTATGGCCCGGGCGTTGGCCTCGATGTCCGACGAGATGCTCCGCGCGAAGGTGACATAAAGCGCTTTGGTGGCGAGGTCGAGGCCCTGGTGGCGCCGGTGGCGTAGCTCGACGTACGCGGCCCGGCGCCCGCGCCCGAGCGCAGTTGCGGCGTCGAGGAGCGCCCGACGCGCCGCGTCGGAGCGTGCGCAGATCCCGCCGTAGACGCCATACGGCACCGAGACCAGCGCCCGTCCGGTCAGTAGCCCTCCTACCTCGAAAAGCGGGAGCACTCCTTCGATGGTGTCGCCGTGTCTCGCCATCAGGTAGTGCGGGCGGTGGTCGAAGATTTCCTCCACCACGCGCTTCCAGGCCGTCAGGTGAAAGGGGCTTCCGTCGGCGGACGCTCGCACGAAGGCGTCCCACTCCACGGTCTCGGCCCGGAGTTCGGTGACCGCGAGGGTCACGGCGCACACTCGTCGGCAAGGATCTTCACGATCCGCTCCGCAGCCTTCCCGTCCCAGAGCTCCGGCAGGCGGCCCATGGGCCAGGCGCCCCGCCGGATTTCGTCCCAGGCGGCCGCGATCCGGACCTCGTCAGTCCCGACGACCCGGTTGGTTCCTCGGGTGACGGTGATCGGCCGCTCCGTGGTTCTCCGAAGCGTGAGGCACGGAACCCCGAGGGCCGTTGTCTCCTCCTGGATCCCGCCTGAATCGGTCAGGACACAGGCGGCATTGGCCATGAGCTGGACGAAGTCGAGGTATGACAGAGGATCCGCGAGGCGGAGCCCTCCCCCGTTTGGCCCCGTCGTAGGGTGGCCGGTAAGCCTTGGCCGGGTCCGCGGGTGGACCGGGAAGATAACGGGGACGTCGGCCGCGACCGGCCGCACGGCGGCGAGCGCCCGGTGAAGTGCCGTTCGATCGTCCACATTACTCGGCCGGTGGAGCGTAAGAACTGCGAAGCTCCGTGGCTTGACCCCGAACGTCTCAAGAACTGCCGACGTCGCCGCCCGCTCCCGGAAGCGGAAGAGCGTGTCGATCATGACGTTGCCGACATAGTGGATTCCGTGCGCCGAGATTCCCTCGCGCGCCAGGTTCTCGTTGGCCGAGGGCTCGGTGGTGAAGCAGAAGTCGCTCACGGCGTCAGTGAGGACTCGGTTGATCTCCTCCGGCATCGTTCGGTCGAAGCTCCGGAGGCCAGCCTCGACATGGGCGAGCCAGATCTCACTCTTGACCGCTGCGAGAGCCCCCGCGAGTGTGGAGGTGACGTCACCCACCACGACGACGATGTCGGGGCGCGGCGTGGTGAGGACTGGCTCCAGACGCGCCATCATCTCCGCGAGCTGCCCGACCCCGGAGCCCCCGTGGACCCCGAGGTTGACGTCGGGGGCCGGAAGGTCCAGGTCCCGGAAGAACCCGTCCGACAGCGGGGCGTCGTAGTGCTGTCCCGTGTGGACCAGGGAGACCTGGAAGTCCCGGTAGTCTCGTGCCGCGACGAGGATTGGCGCGATCTTCACGAAGTTCGGGCGCGCACCCACCACAGCGGTGACCTTCATCCAAGAACCTCCGGGAATCCCCGTGCGGCGAGGACCTGACCAACGGGCGCGAAGGCGAAGTCGCCGAGCAGCCGGTCGAGCTTCGCGGCCGTGCGCCGGAGGTTCACGTAGTGCCGGAATCGGCTGAGCCCTTTCACCGGAAGGCGCGGCTGCCCGGGGTCCAGCTCCCACGGATGGAGATAGACCAGGGCCGGCATTCCCTCCCGCCTGTTCACGTGCCGCATGGCGGCACGGATGACCGGATACGGCGCGAGGCGAAAGTAGCCACCACCGGAAAATGGCAAACGCTGCCCTCCGAGCCGGAGCGTCGTGATTGGAAACTCGACCAGTGTGCCTCCGCCGTTGAGGCGCACCCGGTGCGGGAACCGGGGTGCATTCGGAATCCCATAGCGGTCATGGTGGATAGGAAAGATACTCGAGTCGTAGCGGAAGCCCTCCTCGACCAGGATCTCGAGCGCCCACAGGGTCTCTCGCACGACCGAGAACGTTGGTGCGCGGTACCCGAGGACACGGACCCCCGTCGCGTCCTCGATCGCCCGCTTCCCACGGTGGACATCTGCTCTGAAGGCCTCGCGGTCCGCCGCGTAGATGAGTCGATGGGCATAGCCATGGCAGGCGACTTCGTGACCGTAAGCCCGAATCTCGCGAACTAGGCCGGGATGCCGGTCCGCCACCCAACCGAGCACGAAGAACGTCGCCGTCGCCCCATATCGGCCTAGGAGCCCGAGGATCCACTCCGTGCTCTCCACGACCCTCGACGGGAAGCTTGGCCAGTCATCCGCCCCGACAAGCCCGGCGAATACCTCCGCGTGGAAGTACTCCTCCACGTCAAACGTCAGCGCGTTGCGCATCGCTCAGCAGGCGTGCCCGGTTGCCTCCCTCTAGAGGGTCACGATCTTCTCGCGGTGGTCGGGGAACCCGCCGAGCGCGTTGCGGGCATCTACGACGAGACGCGCCTCTCGCGCGACCATGGCGTAATCGAAGCCGCAGTGGTTTGTCACAATGACCACGCAGTCCGCGTCTGCCAGGACCGATGGCGTCACGGGCAAGGCGACGAGCTTGAGCTCTCCAACGCTTAGCTCCGGGACGAACGGATCCGCGTACCGTACGCGCGCCCCCTTATCGGCCAGGAGACGCAGGATCTCCAGCGCCGGAGACTCCCGCACGTCGTTGACATCCCGTTTGTAAGTCACCCCGAGTACGAGGATGCAGGCGTTGCGAACGCAACGTCCTCGGTTGTTCAGGGCATCCGTAGTCATGGAGACGACATGCCGGGGCATCGCTCGGTTGATCTCGTCGGCGAGCGCGATGAATCGCATCTCAAAGCCATTGAGCCGGACCTTCCACGAGAGATACAGCGGGTCGAGCGGGATGCAGTGGCCGCCGGTTCCGGGGCCCGGGTAGAACGGCATGAAGCCGAATGGCTTGGTCGCTGCGGCTCTGACGACCTCCCAGGGATCAACGTTGATGGCCCGGCAGGCCAGGGCCAGCTCATTTGCGAGCGCAATGTTGACGCTGCGGAAGACGTTTTCGAGGAGCTTTGTCGCCTCGGCGACCCGCGGACTCGACACGCGGTGGACTTGTCGGGCGACCTTCCCGTAGAAGATAGCGGCTAGCTCCGTGCAGGTAGGTGTCACTCCCCCGACGACCTTGGGAATGTTCCAAGTCGTGAATTGTTCGTTTCCCGGATCGACACGTTCGGGGGAAAACGCGAGGAAGAAATCGCGTCCGATCGTGAATCCTTTCGCCTCGAGGCTCGGCTGCAGCACCTCTTCAGTTGTACCGGGATAGGTCGTGCTCTCCAGCACCAGCAGCTGCCCGGGGCGCAGCCACGGGAGAAGGCTTTCCAGCGCGGAAAGGATGAAGGAGATGTCGGGTTCCTTGCTCTTGCGAAGCGGCGTTGGGACGCAAATCACGACCACGTCCGCCTCGTTCACACGTTCGAAAGTGGTCCCCGCTGACAATCGCCCGGCAGCTACGAGGGCGCGCAGGTGGTCCTCGGCAACGTCAATCACGTATGATCTGCCGGCATTAACGAGGCTCACCCGCTCGAGGTCTACGTCGATGCCCCGAACCGTGAAGCCAGCCCGCCCCAACGCAACGGCCAGCGAAAGGCCTACGTAACCGAGGCCGATGACCGCGACCTGGGCACTGGCGCCCTCGAGCCGAGCCCGTAGTCGGGCGGCGTGGTCGCTCCTCTCGGCCGTTTCGAGCGGACTCACACCTCCTGCTCCCGGGCGCGGACCATGTGGTAGCGGTCGTAGTGACCGTTGTGCGCGCTTGCAGGGACTTCGTTGAGGACCACGCCCAAAACGTGAGCGCCGGCCCCCTCGAGCGCAACCTTGGCCCGCGCCACGTCGCGACGGCTCGCCTGGCCGGCCTTGATGACCAAGATCACTCCGTCCACGGCAGCACCAAGGAACAGGTTGTCGGGCATCGCGAGGACTGGGGACGAGTCGCAGAGGACCACATCACCGTGAGTCGCCAACTCGTCAAGAAGCTCCTTGAGCCGGCTCGTCGCGAAGATTCCGCGGGTGCTAGGTTGAAGCTCGCCACCGCACGGCGCGAGACTAATCCCATCGCCTACCGGGATCAGCGTCTGCTCCACCTCCCGTCGCGCGTGGAGAACGTCCACAAGCCCGGCTCCCGCCTTTACATTCAAGAGCTCATGAAGAGCCGGGCGCAGGATGTCCGTGTCGGCCAGGACTACCCGGCGGCCGGCCTCGCCAAAGGCGGCCCCCAGGTTCACGACAACCATCGACTTCCCCTCCCTGGGGTATACGCTCGTTACCAAAAGCGTCCGGAGCCGACCGTTCCCGCGCGCCGCGAGCTGGACCCCAGCTCGGAGGCTTCGGAACGCCTCACTGAAGAAGTAGCTTGCGCGGAACTGACGGCCGCGCCCGAGCTCCTGGAGCTCCTCGGCCGTCAGGAACCAGGGCTCCTGGCCGCGCAGCTGAGGGACGGCCGCCAAGACCGGCAGACCGGTGGCCTCTTGGACGTCCTCCTCCGTCTCGACCGGTCGGCGCACCCACTCGACGGCTGCTGGCACCCCGCCTCCGAACGCCAGCGCCAGCAGCAGCGCCAACCCGCCGAACTTCAGGCGCCTCTCGTTGGCGACGGGGGCCGAGAAGCTGGGGGGATCGATGACCTTGACCACCTTCATCTCCCCTTGCTCCCGGATGCGGGCACCCGTTAGCCGGTCAGAGAGGAGGGTGTACAAGTTGCGGCTGCTCTCGACCTCCCGTACCAGGCGCGCATACTCCATCTCGCTGCGCGTGAGCCCGGTCAAACTCTGCTTGAGCCCCTCGGCCTGCTTCCGGAGCGCCTCTTCCTGGGCAGTCAGGGCGTGGAAGGAGGTCTCCAGGGCGAGAACCTGCTCCGTAAAGTTGACCCGTTCGGTGGGGGGGACTGCAGCGGGCGCCGGCGTGACAGGGGTCGTTTCCTTCACAACGCTGCTCAGCTCGCGCTGAAGCTCGGCGATCTCGTCCTTGACAAGGACCACCCGGGGGTGCTCATCGGTGTACTTCGTCCGGAGGTCGAGCAACGCGCTTTCCAGTCGGGAGAGCCGCTCCCGGAGGCGTTGGACCGCCACTGGGATCGGACGTGGAGCGGCTGGGACCGGGGCGGCCATCGGCGGCGGCGTCCGCTCCTGCACCTCGACCTTCTCCCGGATCCGCTGGAGGCGCGCCTCGACCATCTTCCGGTTCGCCGCGACCTCGGCTAAGGCCGTCTCAGCCTGGGACAGGCGCGTCACGGTTGCCTGGCTCTGCTCCGGCACCCTGATCCCTCCGTGTCCCACGGTGAATGCCCGAAGCGCCTCTTCACTCGCCTGCAAGCTCTTCCGGACCTCGGCCGCCTGATTTTCGAGGAACTCGCGGGACACGCGCGCATCGTCGATGTTGAACGAACGGGTCCGTGACAGGAGGACCTCGATATAGGTGCCAGCGATGTCTACCGCGACCTGTGGCTTCGACGCCTCTGCCGTGACGTATACGATGCCATGCCCAGCCCGGGCGTCGAAGCTCACCCGAGCGTTCTGAAGCTCCTTGAGGGCACGACGCTGCGGGCTCTCGACCTCCGGCTCCAGTCCTACGAGGCGGCGGTAGACGTTCTTGATGTGAAGGTAGTAGTCGACGTAGTACGGGCTCTCAATAAGATCCTCGAAGGACGCCTTCGGCAGGCTCTCGAGGACGCCCTCAGCGAGACTCCGGCTATTTAGGATCGCAAGCTGCACAGGAAGTGGTCGGAACGGCAAGAACTCCTGGAAGACTGGAACCCGGTCAGGGCGCGATTCCACGAGAATCGTCGCCAAGGTGCGGAACCGAGGCGGCTCATCAGAGAGGTAGTAGACGGCTGGACCGAGGACGAGCGCCGCGTTCATGAAGGTCAACACGGCGAGCAACTTTCGGCGCCGCCAAATACCTTGCGCGAGACGTTTGATAATCTGCCACGCTTCCATCATTTCCCCCTGTCGAGCATTCCCCCTGTTGAGGCCCTATCGCGCGCCCCGGCCAAACAGCACGACCTGAATGGTGCCAAGCAAAATAAGCAGGTCGAGGAACGGCGAAAGGTTCTTGATGTAGTAGAGGTCATACTGGAGCTTCTCCAAGGTATCCTCAATTGACGCGGCATACCGATGGCGCACCTGAGCCCACCCGGTGATCCCCGGCTTCACGGAGAGGCGCTCCATGTAAAACGGAATCTGGTGCTGGAGCAGACGCACGAACTCGGGGCGCTCGGGCCGCGGCCCGATGAAGCTCATCTCTCCACGCAACACATTGACGAGCTGCGGCAACTCATCGAGCCGCGTCTTTCGCAGGATCCGTCCGACCCGCGTGACGCGCGGATCGTCCCGGGCCGCCCACACGGCGCCCGACCGTTCCGCATCGGCGCGCATCGAGCGGAACTTACTGAGAACAAAGATCCGGCCATTCTGCCCGACGCGCTCCTGGCGGAAGAGTACGGGCCCCATCGAGTCCAGCTTGATCACCAGCGCGACCAAGGCCATGACAGGCAGTGCACATATGAGCCCGGCCAAGGCGAGCCCGATGTCCAGCGTCCGTTTAACGGTCTGCGTCAGATCCGTCTTGACAAACCCGTCAGAAAAGATCAGCCAGCTCGGGCGCATGTCCGTGACGAGGATCTTGCCCGTCTGCTTTTCGTAGAAGCTCGGCCACGAGCGGCAGCTCCTCATACGCCCCCGGATCGTCGGACAGGAACCCCAGGACCGTGAACGGCCTAGACCCAATCGTCCGCAGTTTGATGATGTCCCCTGCTGCCCGGCTGACCCCCAGCACGAGGACGCGCTCGCGCAGCCGGTCATTCGATCGCAGCTGCAGCCAGGTGCTGCGCCACAGCAAGAGCCCGATCGACACCGCGCCAAAAATCTGGCCGAAGGCCAGCCGGCCGAACCTTAGGTCTGGGATTGCAAAGCCGACCGCAGCAGCGACGAGCGCGCTCCCCGAGAGCGCCAACAAGAGGCGGGCGGCTTGCTCACGACGACGGACCTCAACGGCGACGTTGTAGAGGTCGGCCAGGTAGAGGGCAGACAGAACGATCGCAATGAGGCTGAGGGTCTTCGGCCAGAGTGCTCCTTGGCCGATCCACCCCCCTAGGCCGCTGGCGAGGCCGACAGCGGCGATGATCACCGCGATGTCTCCGGCGATCACCACGACCAGCGTGGCCGGAACGTAGTGACGGAACAGCCTCAACATTCGGGCCTCAGCCCACAGGACGGCGGTACAGGATCGTTCCCAGCAACGCCCGCGTCAACAGCGGCGGCCACGTCAAAAGAGCCCGCTCAACGTGGTCCGAGCGCGGTTTTCCGTGTACTCGCGGCCGGGCACCGAGGAGTTGACATCGGTGTAGGTGTACTCGAGCCCGAGCGTCAGCCATTGGAGGAGGGGCATCGTGAGCAAGAGCGAGTCGCCTCGAACGTCGCCAGTCGGTAGAAACCAATCCCGACGAGGACCCGGGCTGGACCAGGGCTGGAACGGTGCGAGACTCCGACCTCGAGGTCGCGCCCATCCCACCCATCTAGAAGAGTCTCTGCGGAACGATGATGATATCGTTGGGCTTCAATGGCATGTCGGGCACCGTGCCCTTCATCATGTCGTCCACGTTCACCTTGATGTTTTCGCGCTTGATCCCGTCTCCCCGCACCAGACCCACCCGTCCACTGGCTGCCACGTTGGTGAACCCGCCGGCCTGCGCGATAGCCTTCAGCATCGTAAGGTCCTGGGTGAACTTGACAGCGCTGGGGGTTTTGATCTCTCCCTGGATGTAGACGACGTCCGCCAAGGGCACGACGATGGTGTCGTGCGGCTGAAGCTTGATGTTCTGGGTGGTATCTGCCCTCTGAATCAGCTTGGTGAAATTGACCGGGATGACGCTGCCGTTCCGCAGCACGAACGCCGCCTCCAGGTCCGCGCCCGGCACTGGACCACCCGCCAGAGACACCGCCTGCAGCAGGGTAAGCTCCTGCGTGAGCTGCATCGGACCTGGCCTTCCCACGCCACCGATGAAAAAGATCGGTCGACTCCGGATCTCCCGCACCACAACGGTCACACGGGCGCCCTTGATCGTCCGTCGATACAACTCGCTAAGCTCGCTTTCGAGCTTCGCAACTGTCACTCCTTCGACATGTATCTCCCCAGCAAGAGGTAGCGAGATTTTCCCGTCTGGCCGCACAAAGACGACTTGGTCGACGTCCTTATTGTCCCAGACGGAGATCGCAAGCACGTCGTCCACACCAATCCGGTACTCTTGCGCTGCAGCCCGTTCTGTTTGAGCTGCGACCAGCATAAGCGTTCCTGCCAACGCCGTAGTGACACTGACAAACACCTTCCGCAGGTCTCGCCGGCTCATTTTCCAATTCTCCTCCCCTGCGACCGTCGCTGCGTACCAAAGGGAGCAAGGCTAGTGCCAGGCCCAGACGTAAAGAAGATCAACACGTTTCCACGACCCAGACCTGCCGGACTCGCGCACTGTCTGCAGAGTTTTGCCCAAAGATGGAATCTTCTACGCACTGTGGGGTACCGCTCTACTGCCGCTCCCGCGGTCAGCTAATCGATTCTGTAAACCGCGCCGGCCCGGCACCCTTGCATGCGGTCGCCCTGCCTCGCGGTTTTAGCCCAGCTACTCGCGCTTAGTAGCTATAGCTACGCAACGTCCGGGCCTCGGACCTGCCCGACTCCGGCTGCTCGACGGTCGAGCCCAACGTCCTTGATCTTGTACAAGAGAGCCCGATAGCTGATCTTTAGGAGTTTCGCTGCCTTAGTCCGATTCCACCTTGTCTGCTCGAGCACCCGTGCGATAGCTTCACGCTCCGCCGTCCGCGCTGCGCTCCGTGAGATATCCTTTAGCGAGAGAGGTGCTTCGGGCATCACTGCCTTCAGCGGACCATCGCCGTCCAGCGGACTCACGGCCAGGAATGACTTCACGAGGAATGGATCGTCCAACACGATCATACGTTTAATAACGTTCTCCAGTTCCCTGACATTGCCTGGATAGCGGTGCTGCTTCAGACGTTCCATTGCCGTCAGATCCGGCGCAAACCCTGGCCGCTTGAATATTTTTGTATAGCGCTGCACAAAGTAGTTCACTAACCGGGGAATCTCTTCTGCACGCTCGCGGAGCGGGGGTACCACAATCTGGATCACATTCAGACGATAGTAGAGATCTTCACGAAATCGCCCCTCCGCGACTCCCCGGTCCAGCTGCTGGTTCGTGGCAGCCAACACTCGGACGTCCACCTTAAGCTCGTTCTTACCCCCGACCCGTGAAAATGTGCCGTCCTGCAATACGTGGAGCAACTTCGCCTGAAGGGCTGGATCCAGATCCCCGATCTCATCCAGAAAGATGGTGCCGTGATTGGCGGATTCGAACTTCCCGATCTTCAGCTGATGAGCGCCTGTGAACGCCCCGCGCTCATGACCGAAAAGTTCGGTCTCAAGCAGCTCCCGCGGGACTGCTGCACAATTCACCTTGACGAAGGGCTGGCGCTGCCGGGGAGAGAAGCAGTGAATCGCCCGCGCCACGATGTCTTTCCCCGTCCCCGTCTCGCCGCAAATCAGGACAGTGACGTCGACTTGGGCCGCCTCCTGGATGATCTCCCACACACTCTGCATCTTCTGGCTGCACCAGAGTCCGATCTCCTGTCGCAGTTTTGCGTTGGGATCCTCATCGGCCGGCATCGAACCGTGGCGGTGCCGCGAGAGTGCTCCCTCTATCGCATTCTCTAGGTCCTCGGACCTGAAGGGTTTCGGGACAAAGTCGTCAGCCAGGCGAGAGTCACCCTTGACTGTACGCTCGACATCTACGCCATTGGAGAGCATGATGACGGGACCAAAACGGTCGCCTTGAATCTCAAGGCGCCGCATAAACGTCGACGCGCCGTCGACATCCGCGTCAAGCACGGTTACCAGGAACTGATCGCGAACGAGCGCAGCAATGGCATCGTCGACGGAACCCGCCAGGATGGGCTCATACCCCCACTGCCGCAGCAAAGCGACAAGATGGCCCTGCATCGACGGGTCCCGCGTTACTGTAAGGACCAGCCTGGTTTTCACGTCATGACCTCCTCCCGCGGTAGTAGGTAGCGCAATCCCGAAAATCGCAAGACCTGTGCCCAGGGGAGCCCACCGTGAACGCGTTGCCAAATAGGCGAAACTGCTCGCACCGCCTTGGACGACATGCGGATGCCCAATGCATTCCTGGGTAGTTCGGGACACAAATGTGGAAAGTCTTTGCCTTCGAAAGCTGTCGCCACCGCGGCCCGTGATGTCCGGCGCTCGGTCCGTCCGACTCAGCCAAAGCGCGGCTACTTGGAGCCATTCCGCAGTTGACCGCCCGTCCAGGGTCTGGGGGTCCAGTCCACGGTCACCTCTCGCCGCTGAATGGCTGGCGGGAGGATCTGGTGCGTTCCGGGAATCCCAAACGCCGGTTCCGGCCATCGTGAACGCACATCGGTAGCCCCGCGGTGACGGTACGGTACCTCCGACAAGGAGGGAGACGCTGCTGGGCCCGCTGAGGTTCCGGCGGGGCCAACAGCTTCCCCCTCGATGGGGCCCTGGGCCTACCCCCCCGGCTGCAGCAAACCCTCGGGGTACGGGAGCGGGCGCTGTGGGCGGCGACCGAGGTCAGCTATGACAAGAGCCGCCGGTTCTTGCGGAAGTTCACGGGCCCTGGCGGTCGGGCGGATGACGATTCACCGGCTGGCCCAAGAGGAGGGCGGCCGCCTGCTCGCCTAGGACGCGGCCGCCCGGCAGGCTGTCTTCGACCAGCGGCAGGCGGCGCCGCGGGCCCCGCTGCCGCGGCAGCTGGTCATCCAGCT
>JACOUJ010000182.1 GCA_016177865.1 Candidatus Rokuibacteriota bacterium | reverse complement strand
TTTTCGGTCTCTCGGCTCCTCGGGGCTCCCCCTGGTTATGTAGGATACGAAGAGGGAGGGGTCCTCACGGAGAAGGTCCGACGCCGGCCCTACTCCGTCGTGTTATTTGACGAAATCGAAAAGGCCCATCCGGATGTCTTCAACATGCTCCTCCAGGTGCTTGACGACGGGCGCCTCACGGATTCCCTGGGGCACGTGGTGGACTTCAAGAATACAATCCTGATCATGACGTCTAACCTGGGGACGCAGCTCATCGGCAAGCGCGTGAGTCCCGGCTTCCTCTCGGATTCGGAGGACGCCTCGTACGAGAAGATGAAGGAGCGGGTCCTGGAGGAGCTGAAGCGGGCGTTCCGTCCCGAGTTTCTCAACCGGATTGACGAGGTGATTGTCTTCCATTCACTGGGCGTGGATCATATCAAGGGGATCATCGGCCTGATGATTGACCGCGTCAACAAGCAATTGGCAGAGAAAAACCTCCGCATCGAGCTCACCCCCCAGGCAGCGGATCTTTTGATCACCAAAGGGTTCGACGCAACCTATGGGGCCCGCCAACTTCGGCGTACCATTCAGAGGTACATCGAGGACCCGTTGGCCGAGACGATCGTCCGAGGGCAGTTCCCCGAGGGTCGAATCGAGGTGGGGGTGGTGGGGGAGGAATTCACCTTTTCCGTGGCCCAGCAGGTGGAGCCGCCGCTGGAGTTGGCGGAACACTGATCCGGCCCACGCCCACCGACCCGGGGCGCCAGCCCAGGGGACCCATGGGACCCAGGAGAATCGGATTCTCCATTTTTTTTGTGTGGACCCTCTGGTCCCTTCCCCTCCTAGCCCAGGAGCCTCGCCCTATCATCGTGAAAGACCTCGCCGTCCAGGGAAACCGGCGGGTCCAGGCGGCGGTCGTTCTCGCTCGGATCCGGACCAAGGTCGGCGAATCTTTTGATCCCGGAAAGCTCAGGGATGACGTCAAGGCGGTCTTCGCCCTGGGGTTTTTCGATGATGTCGAGCTGCGGACCGAGGATTTTGAGGGAGGGGTCAAGGTCATCTTCGTGGTGGTGGAACGTCCCCTGGTCCGCGAGGTCCGTTTCGAGGGCGTCAAGTCTCTCCGGCTGGAGGACGTTCAGGAGAAGGCCGCGCTCCGCCCGGGGGGCCTGTATAACCCCGTGGAGGTGCAGGCAGTCAGCGAGCGTATCCTCGCGTACTATGAGGAACAGGGGTACTTCGGGGCGCAGGTGACCCCCGACCTGGAGCGGCTCTTAGAGGGCGATGTTCAGGTGACCTTCTTGATTTTCGAAGGGCGAAAGATGGGGATCGAGCGAATCGAGATCGAGGGCAATCAAGGCCTCACCGCGTCGCAGGTTAAAGGCGCCATGCAGACCCAGGAACGGCAATTCTTCATCCTCCGGGGGACGGCGCAGCGAAAGCTGTTTGACGAGGATATGGATCGGATTGTCGCGCTGTACGCCGACCATGGGTACGTGCAGGCCCGGGTGGAGTCCCACGACATCCTCGTCGATGAATCCCGGGGACGAGTCACGCTGCGGGTCAAGATCGTGGAGGGACCGCAGTTCCGCGTGGGAAAGATTGACGTGAAGGGGACCCAGGTCCTTCCCGCTGAAGAGATCCTGCGACTGGTTCGACTCAAAGAGGGTGAGGTCTTTAGCCGCTCTCGCCTTCGCCAGAGCACCCAGGCTATCTTCGAGCTTTACAGCAGCATTGGCCGGTCCGCCTCCGAGGTCAACCCTGTCACCCCGACCGACCCGGCCACGCGCCTCGTCCACATTTCGTTTGAGATCAAAGAAGGGCCAGAGGTGCGGGTGGAGCGCATTAACATTTCGGGCAACACCCGGAGCAGCGAAACCGTCATCCGGAGGGAGATGCGACTCGCGGAGGGCGAGATCTATGCCACGCAGAAGCTCATCCGAAGTCGCCAGCGCCTCTTGAACCTGGGCTTTTTCGAGGAGGTCACCATCTCCACGGTCCCCGGATCGACCCCGGATCGAATCGTGATCAACGTCGAAGTGAAGGAGCGGCCTACCGGACTCTTCTCCGTAGGTGTCGGATACAGCTCCGTTGACAAAATCGTGGGAACCCTGGACGTGAGCCAACGAAACCTCTTCGGTCGCGGTCAGGAGCTGTTTTTCCGCGCTCGGCTGGGGAGCAGTTCCTCTCTGGCGAACCTCGGATTCACCGAGCCGTACTTTCTCGATCGCCCCATCGCGGCAGGGTTCGACATCTTCAATACGAGCCGGGTCTTCAGCGACTTTTCCCAGAAATCAACCGGAGGAGATCTCCGCGCGAGCTATCCTCTGACGGAATTCACTCGGGGGTTCGTCACGTACAAGTTCGAGCGATCCAAGGTCTCTGACGTGGAGAACGAGGCCTCAACAGCTCTGAAGGAGGCTGAAGGGACTTCGGATACCTCGAGCATCACCGGGAGTCTCGTACGCGACGCGCGCGATAATATCTTTGAGCCCACCCGAGGGTCGCGTCACTCCATCTCACTCCAGGTGGCCGGCCTGGGAGGGGACAATCGATTCGTCAAGTCGGTCGCGTCAACCGCGTGGTTCTTTCCCCTGCCGGCGGACTTCGTCATCGGCTTCAACCTCGAAGGCGGCGCGGTGGAAGGGTTCGGGGGGAAGGAGGTCCCGATCTTCGAGCGCTTCTTCCTCGGCGGGCCGAACACGATCCGGGGGCTCAAGGTGCGCTCCCTGTCTCCGACCGATGAAACCGGGGCAAAGATCGGCGGGACCTCCATGTTCTTTGGGAACGTCGAGCTGACCTATCCACTGATCCCTCACTTTCGGTTGGCCGCCTTTTTCGATGCGGGGGACGTATACGGCTTTGGGAAAGGGTTTGCCGTGGAAGACATCCGGAAGTCAGCCGGGTTAGGGTTCCGCTGGTTCTCCCCCATCGGACCCATTCGCTTTGACTGGGGGTACAACCTGGACCGGAAGGAAGGGGAAAAGACGTCGCAGTTTCAGTTCAGTATCGGCGGGCCGTTCTGATCGTGAAGGCTCGGTGTGGCGGAGGGCTCGGGAAAGGAGTGAACCGGATGAGAGAGGGTAGATTCAGAGCGTTCGGTTGGGCATTAGTCGTCTGGCTCGTGTCTGTTGGGACTGCCCAAGCCGCCGCGACCCGGCTGGGCTATGTGGACGTCCAGAGGGTCCTTCTTCGTTCGTCGGCTGGAGTCGCCGCCCGAGACGACCTGGAAAAGGAGAAGGCCGGGATGCAAAAACAAGTCGACGCCAGGCGGGATGAGGTGGATAAGCTTCGTGACGAAGTGACGAAAAAGGGGCTCCTTCTGGCTCCAGAGGCGAGAAAAGAGAAGGAAGAGTCGATCGAGCGAAAGATCCGGGATCTTCGCCGCCTTGCCGAGGATTTGGAGAAAGAGCTGGCGCGAAGGGAGCAGGGCATGACCCAGAAGCTTCTTCAAGAAATTAGCGGGGTCGTTGAACGCTACGGAAAGGAGAAGGCCTACCTGGTGATTTTTGAAAAGCGTGGCGCCGGGGTCATTTACGGGGATACCGAGGCAGACGTGACAGAAGACATCATCAAGCTCTACAACCAGGAAAAGGCCAAGAAAAAATAGCTGTGCTATGAGCCCGGTCCGCACCCTGGGTGAGATTGCCCGACTGATCGGGGCCGGCCTCGAGGGAGATCCGTCCACCCCTATCAGGGATGTCTCCAGCCTGGAACGGGCCGAAGAAGGCACGCTGGTCCTGGTCACCGAGGCCAGCTATCTTTCCCGACTCGCCCAGAGTCCTGCAGCCGCGGTCATCGCCCCGCCAAACCTGGCCATCGCCGACCGTCCGGTCTTGAGGGCCAAGAATCCGCGCTTGGCCTTCGCGACTGTCCTGGAACTCTTCCACCCTCCCCCCACATTCCCTCCCGGCATCGCCCCGTCAGCCCTGATTGCCCCCGATGCCACTATCCACCCGAAGGCGACGATCTCTTCCTTCGTGGTCGTGGAGTCAGGGGCGGTAATCGAGGCCGAGGTGATTCTTGCTCCGTTTGTCTATGTGGGGCCCCGGGCCCGGATCGGAGAGGGGAGTCGGGTCCACGCCAATGTGACGATCCAGGCCGATGTTCGCGTGGGTCGACGCTGCCTCATCCATCCCGGGGCGGTTCTGGGGGCGGATGGATTCGGTTTTGTGTTCGACGGTGAGTCGCATCGGAAAGTTCCACAAGTGGGGACCGTGGTGATCGAGGACGATGTCGAAATCGGGGCGAACGTCTGTATTGACCGGGCCACCGTCGGAGAAACGATCGTCGGGCGAGGCACCAAAATCGATAATCTCGTCCAGATCGCTCACAATGTCGTGATTGGGGAGCGTAGCATCCTTGTCGCGCAGGCGGGGATCGCCGGTTCCTCGCGGATCGGCCGGGACGTGGTTCTGGGTCCGCAGTCGGGCGTGATCGATCACATGACCATTGGGGCGGGGAGCCAGGTCGCAGGGCAGTCAGCGGTCATTCGCGATGTGCCTCCGGGGGCGAAGCTCGCAGGGAGCCCGGCCCGGCCGTTTGACGAGGAATTACGGGTCATCGCCGCCCTCGGCCGGCTCCCCCAACTCCTCAAGGCAGTCCGCATCCTTGAAAAGCGCCTGGAGGCGTTAGAGGCCCGGCTGGGTGAGGCGCGGGACTGAGGAGCACTGATGACCGAACGTCATCACGACGGAGCGACGGAGATTCACCAGACGGCCAGTGTCGATCCAAAGGCGGAGCTGGCTTCAGGGGTGCGGATCGGTCCCTACGCCGTGATCGGGGGTGGGGTCCGGGTCGGGCGTGACACCCAGATCGGCCCGCACGTCATCATCGAGGGGAACGTCGAGATCGGGGAGCGCTGCCAGTTGTACGCCGGGGTCGTCGTCGGCACCCCACCGCAGGATTTGAAGTATCGGGAAGGGACGCACTCCGGGGTCAGGATTGGGAATGAGAATCGAATCAGGGAATACGTCACGATCCACAGGGCCTCGGTAGAGGATGGCTGGACGACGATCGGAGACGGCAATTTCATCATGGCGGGGAGTCATATTGCGCACGACTGCCGTCTCGGGAATGGCATTGTCATCGTCAATTACACGGGTCTCACCGGTTTCGTGGAAGTGGAGGACCGAGCCGTCATTTCCGGCCTCACTGGAATACTCCCCTACTGCCGTGTGGGAACCATGGCTTACATCGGTGGGTGGACCAAAGTCGCGCAGGATGTCCCCCCCTACTTCGTCGTGGAAGGCAATCCTGCCGAGGCGCGCGCGGTGAACGTGGTGGGGCTCCGTCGTAACGACGTTCCCGCTGAGATCCGTCTGGACCTCCAGAGAGCCTTTAGGCTCCTCTACCGGTCCGGCCTCAATCGGACGCAAGCAATCGAGCGGATCAAGAGCGAGATCACCGTATCGGAACCAGTCACGCATCTGGTAGAATTCATACAGGCCTCAAAACGGGGCG